>SKXH01000160.1 GCA_007128495.1 Bacteroidota bacterium | reverse complement strand
TCCACCGGATAAAGTGCAACCTCCCAATTTTCTTTTCCCAATTCGATCAAACGCTGTGAGAGACGAACCACATCCTGAAAATGCACGTTGGTATCGATCATCGGAGCGGTCATGAGCAGCGCTCCTTCGAATCCCCCGGCGTGATAAATCGGTGAGCTTCGCCGGTAATGCTCCGGATTTTTAAAGGGTATATCAAGTATGTTCGACGTATACCCGTGTGAATAATGTGCCCAGTCGGCTACCGGCCTCAATGCAGCACCGGCTGCAAAAACTCCCGGTTCGGTGAACATCGCCATAAATACTATAAACCCGCCGTAAGAGCCGCCGTAGATACCGATCCGTTCGGGATCGATACTATGTTCATCGATGAGGTAATTGGCACCGTCTATATGATCATCGAGATCCTTCCCACCCATATGTGTATAAATAGCCGTTCGCCAATCGCGTCCGAGTCCGGCACTTCCGCGATAATCTATATCAAGCACAGTGTATCCCTTGTCGGCGAGCAGATTATGGAACATATATTCACGAAAGTATGTACTCCACCATCTGTGTGCATTTTGTAAATAGCCGGCTCCGTGCACAAATATAACTGCGGCATTATTCGGTTCTTCCGGTTTGTATAAACGTGCAGGAACGTTCGCACCGTCGCGTGCTTCGAATTTAATGAGTTCGGGAACACGCCAATCATACGCTGTAAACTCATCGGTTGGCGAGTAAGTGATGCGTTCCGGCTCAGCACCGGGCTTGTTATCCATAATATATAACTCGGGCATCTCATTTTTGAACGATCGTAGAAGAGCAATTTTCTCTTCACCGGGAGAAATATATGCATCGTTTCTTCCATCAAGGGACGTGATCTTTGTTCGTTCGCCTCCATAAAGCGGCATTGAATACAGATGCCGCTCACCGAAATGTTCTTCATTTGTTGTAATATACCATCGTTCCTCATCCCTGGATATATCCGCCCGGTATACTTCAAAAGTACCGCTTGTCAACTGTTGTTTATTTTCTCCGTTTATATCTACGATATAAAGATGTGAGTAACCCGTTTCTTCTGATTGAAAATAAACATGTTTTGAATCAGGCATCCATCCCAATGTTGTCCGCATACCCCATCCCCGGATACCCGGCCCGCGAATCCACGCTTCATCATGCTGGTATTCAAGGATGCCGGAGATATCGCCCCCGGCCGGATCTATTGTAACAATCCAACGATGTTTATTATCCGATGAAAATATTTGCAGCATAGCGTGACGGCCGTCGGGTGACCAGAGAACGGGACTATATCTTAGTTCATTGTTTTCCCACGAACGATCATTGGTTTGCAACATATCTACTTGCAAACTATAGACCGTGTCTTTTTCAGTATCGTAAACTTTTTTCGACATAAATATGGATGGATATCCGGTTTTCGACCTGCTCCGTATAGTTTCGGTATAGCCGCTTTCGGTGATATAATTTGGTACGATCGTAGGTTTTGCCCGTTCATCACGTTCAATTAAAGTAAGTGTTATGTATCGCTCATCCGGTGAAAGCACAAACCCGGAAACCGATTTTTCACCGATATAGTAGGGTTCGGGTTGAGTCGGACGAATCGCTTTCTCGAATTCTTGTTCTTGTTCTTGACGCCGCTCTCTTTTTCGAAGCACTTCAAATAGCGCTAATTCCTGTTCTCGTAAATATTCTTCTTTTTCGGTGGGATTTTCTTCGCGAGGTGCCCGACCTTTCCGTATATTCGTGAGTTGTGAAATAAGACCGGATTCAAGATCATAGGTAAAAAAGTTGTCGTTTCGCTCGAATGTAATCTTATTTTGAGCCGGAGTAAATTGTGGGTTGGAATTTCGCTCAAGTGTGTTGGTTAATTGACGTTCTTCTCCCGCTTGTATATCGAAGAGAAAAATATCCCCGTATTTTTCATAAACCTTTTTTGTATTGTGTCGGTTGTAATCGCCGCGGCGCGACGGGAGATCCCGGTATTCATCAAGGGAAACGCTTTCCGGTATTCCGCCATCTGCTGGTACCACATAGAGTGAATCGCCCTCATCGTCACCCGTTCTCCATTTGAAGTAAATTTTCGCCCCATCTTCCGACCAGAATACATCCTGAGGTGATGTTCCCATCCACACAGGATCTTGCATAATTTTCTCAACGGTTAACCAGCCGCGGGTCGGCTCGTCTGCATAAGTGAAAAGATTTAAAACAAAAATAACGATAAGAAAAATATATTTTTTCATAATACCTTAGCTATGTTTTTATAACTTGCCCCGATAGCTATCGGGGCACTTCCTCGTAGAATGTTTGGCAAAATTCCCATTATTTGAAGTATTTTAAATGGGTAAGTGCGTCGCAAGTCTTTTTATCATATTGCTTGTGTAACATCAATGAGTAAATTTGTCGGTACCCGGAACATTGCAAAACGGTGCCCCGGAATTATTTCTTCCGAACACTAAAGAACCCGATAATCAGCAAGAGCCACCCGGCAAGAAATAACACCCCGCCGAACGGCGTAATCGCTCCAAGCCATCCAGTATTCGCGAGTGCGAGGACATATAAACTTCCCGAAAATAATATAATACCGGCTGTGAAGGCCCATCCGGCAAACCGGAAAAAAACGTCATTATATTTATCAAGCGCCCACGCCGTTATTATTAAACCGAATGCATGGTACATTTGATAGCGTACACCGGTTTCAAAAACATTTAGATAATAACTTGAGAGCGTATCGCGCAGGGTATGTGCTCCGAACGCACCGGCAGCGACGCCGATGAATGCAAAGACTGCGCCAAGTATGAAAAATGTATGTTTCATATTTTATCCTGTTTTATTGTCTTCGATGTACGGTAGTCGGACCTGCCTGGTCTGTCGGTAGTAATAATATCTCGGCACATTGAACATGCGGCGGCCGGCTTGCTGCAAACACAACAGCTTCAGCGACGTCATCGCCGGTAAGCGGTGTCATATTCGCATATACTTTTTTGGCGCGGTCGGCATCGCCGCGAAACCGAACCTCACTGAATTCCGTTTCAACGAGACCCGGATCAACGGTACAAAC
Source organism: Bacteroidota bacterium (assembly GCA_007128495.1). Lineage (GTDB taxonomy): Bacteria > Bacteroidota > Ignavibacteria > T3Sed10-11 > T3Sed10-11 > T3Sed10-11. The sequence continues at coordinate 27,511 of SKXH01000160.1, read as the reverse complement.
ACGCACCTGCGTATCTACAAGATCGAGCCGCATACCTTTTGTGAGCGCATCAACGGCAAATTTTGAAGCGCAGTACACATTCCCTTTTTGATAAACTTCACGGCCTGCAATCGAGCCGATGTTAATAACCGTCCCTTTGTCTCGCTCAACCATACCGGGAATAACCGCCCGGCTCACATAGAGCAATCCCTTAACGTTTGTATCGATCATCTCTTCCCAATCCTGAATTTTACCCTCGTGAATTTTATCGAGACCTCGGCTCAATCCGGCATTATTTACCAGTATGTCTATTTCCTTCCATGCATCGGGTAATGCAGCAATTGCTTCTTCCACAGCTTGCCGGTCTCGCACATCCAATTCAAGAGTAAGAACCTTAATTTTATTGCTATTCTGTAACTTATTAACCAACTCATCAAGCCGTTCTTTTCTGCGGGCAGTTACAATAAGATGTGCACCGGCATCTGCAAATGCACGTGCACATGCCTCACCAATACCGCTGCTCGCCCCGGTTATCAGAACTATAGCGTTTCGCAATCGTGTCATCGTATACTTCCTCGGTTCATGTTTTCAGAAAATCCCACATCGATCCTTTGTTCAACTGCGAATCCGATGTGGAGAGTTTAAATAATTTTGCTCCGTTTTCCCAGAAAATTTTCTTTTTCTCATCGAGCGGTAATTTCAGTTCGTTCATAAAGCGTAGATAAGTTTCCATTGTACAGATCGGCCAGTCGGTACCGAATAAAACGCTATTCGGATCAACGCCGAAAAGGATCATTTCCTGAAGTTGTTTTCGCATAAACACTTCGAATCGATCGGTAAAATTACCCAGCACTAAACCTGAAATATCAGTATAAACATTATCGTTTTTATAGACAACCTCCATTGCATCGCGGGTCCATGGGTTACCGAGATGGCAGATGACAAATTTCACATTCGGAAAATCAACCGCGACATCATCAACATGGATCGGATGCGAATATTTTATTTTACCGGTCGGTGAATACGTATCGCCTGTATGGATCATTACAGGTACGTCGAACTCTTCTGCAAGTTCGTATACCGGATGAAGTACATCGTCGTTCGGATAAAATGGTTCATAACCCGGATATAGTTTTAGTCCTTTGACTGTGCCATCCTTTAAATAATCGCGAACTTCAACAAGATAGTTGAGATTGAAGTCGTTATAACTGAATCCCGCTACGACATATATATGTTTCAAATCCTCGGTCAACCGTACGGCCTGTTGTGTTGACGGGCGTCCCGGATTAACTTTATATGAAGTTAAGATCATAGCGGCGTCGATACGGTTCCTGCGCATCGATGTTTGAAGCTCTTCGAAGGTTTTCTCGGTTACATCCCTCTTTTCATCTGCATAATTATTAATGTGCACGTGGCAATCTAATATCATAGTAAACCCCACCCTCTCATTTTGTTTTTTTTGAAACATTATCGATAACTCGCGCTGCCCAATCACGTCCGCCTAACCCGAATGCGAGTGCAAGCGCTAAACAGAACGCACCGAATGCGATCTGAAATGCAGAGACAAGAATTTCACCGCCGATGGCAAGTTGCTCGAGAACAATAGAAATAACAAATACGATGATTGCATACTTCGCAATACCGCTCACAAGACGTGCTCCGCCGATGCCGATGTTATTCAGATACGTATATAATGCACTCTGTATAAATTGTGCAAATAAAGTCCCGAAAATTAAAAGCGCAATTGCGACGATAACATTGGGGATATATAATATCACCTGATTAAATAAATCGGCAGCAATATCTAAACCGAGTGTATTTAATACTGCAAGAAAAACTACAAAAAGTATCGTCCAATAAATTAAAGCCGCGATGAGTGTTACTGCGGTAAACCGAACTCCGCCCTTGAGTAAAAAATCCTCAATTCCCGAACGTTCTGCGAATACATCGACACGGAGAAACCGGAGTCCGCGAACGGTCACATTCCGCACCACTTTTGCTATTATCCACCCCACTATCAGAAGCAGAAACGCAACCAGTAAGTTGGGAAGAAAAGCTCCGATATCAATCCAGAATTGATTCAAGGATTCAAGTATACCGTTAAACTGTTCCATAATGCATCTCCTCCATTTGTATTTAACGTTCTATAACCAAATTCATTAACGATAAAATTTTTATTAATAGCAAACTACAAATGCAAAAGATACAACACTATAGCAGCCATTGACCCCATTACCGTGCATGCAAAATTTACATAATCATTTGTCAACCAGGCTTGACCTTTCAGTTTATGAGTATCTGTCTCACAATGATGTTTTCGTTCGGTGACCACCCCGCACACCCGGCATTTATATATTGCCTGAATGGTCGCGCCGAGATAGCTGTCAAACAAACTTCCCGCGACGCCGGCTCCCGCTACCAATCCGATAATGGCGTATGATGAGGGGATAATTTCAATTGCATGATGATACCAGGCAAAACCGCTCACTGCTATCACCACTCCGGCGGCAACCCCGGCAATAGTCCCGATAAATGAAATCCCTCCCGATGTGCCGCGGGGTACCTTGCGAAACGTGACAATATCCCGGACTCCGGAACTAAATGATACACCGAATTCCGTACCCCATGTATCTGCCGTAGCGGCTGCAATAGCCCCGAGATATGCAACGTACCATATGGGGTCGGGCCAGATAAATTCAAAAATTACAAAAATTGAAGCAAGACCGCCGTTCGCTGCGACCTGTCCCATATCCCGCCGATGAGATTTTTCAAACAATTGTTCCACGGCTTCTTTGCGTCTGTTCTTCATTCTGGAGATAATACTGGACAGAATAAAAAACGTAAGCATTGGAAGAGTCCATTGCCAACCGCCGATTCCAAAAATGATAACCGCCATAAGAAAAGTTGCGGCGGCTCCATCCGGTGCAAGGAATCCTGCACGTAATGACGCGATACCGATAACAACGGCAAAAAAGAAACCGATGAACAATTGCATTTCAATTATACCGGCACCTTCCAATCCAACAAATAAAATGATTGATGCACTGAGTGGAATGAATAAATTATCAAGTCCCCGTGCCGCAAGTGCTTCAACGACCGTAGTTACTGCCGCTACAACAAACGCTAAAGCAATAATAAAGAGGGTTGAAGTATCTCCGATAAGTGCCTCTCCGGCAAGATCAAATGGATAGAACACGAGACAACCCATCGTCACAACAAACGAAGCGAGAAACATTGCACTGCTGCCCTGAATTGATTTACGGGCACCGGAGAGATTGAACGTCCGCGGATTCCGGCTCTCTTCACCCACAAATGCCGCTGCCGCATCGGCTATACCGAGTATGAGGATCGATGTCGAGATAATGACAGGATACGATTCCCAGAAAAAAATAATAAGCAATAAAAAAGCCAGCGGAAAATACACCGTGCCGTATGTTTCACGGGTGGTGTCGTCCATTCCTTTCAAAAACCGGAATCGAACCGACATATAATTTATACCGATAAACAGAAGTGACATTAAAATACCGGGAACCGGTGAGGTAAAAACTATCGGTACGAAAAAAACAAACATTCCGACAAGGATATGTACAACCTTACGTGTGGTATTACCCGAGAGAGAGGTGGTTTTTCGAAGCAACTCGGCTATTCCCACACAGGTAAATAAGCCGAGCAGCATAACGGCAAACAGTCGCCATTCGTGTGCAGGCACCCCTGTAAAATCAAACAACAAATGTAAATCACCCACTGAATTCACTCTCTAATTCTTCGGCTATCTCAATCGAAGCGGTTTCCTTATCAATCAATCTGTATAAAAGAATTGATAGTACAAGACGCGGGTCTTTCCCTGTCATTTTCAGTGAGGTATCTGCTTCTAACAGCGACTTAAATCTGCCGGGAATCGATTGCGGTTGATGATGGTTCAAGTATTCAAAATACTCATCCATAAAGAAGGGATGAATTTTGAGCTCCTGTGCAATTCTTTGTCGCGACATTTTCCTGGCCTGAAGGTCTGCAAGCATAGTTATCTGTGTAAAGAGCCGTGTGAGCATCGACACGATCATTGTCGGACTTTCACCGCGTTCGAGCATTCGGTCAAGTATGTTAATAGCATTGGCGGCATCTTTTTTCCCGATCGCTTTATACAACTCGAATATATTAAACGCCTTTGTGACACCGACCACAGCATTGACATCGTCAATGGTGATCTTTTTACGGTCGGTTGTATAGATATCGAGTTTATCGAGTTCGTTTGAAATCTGCCGCAATGAGGTACCGGTATATGCAGCAAGCATTGCAGCAGCTTCGGCCGTAATAGTTTTGTTGTATCTTTTTATGCGCTTCGCCACCCATTGCGGTACTTGATTATCGTAAATCGGTTTACATTCAAGGGTATTCGTTTCATTGAATACACGATATGGATTTTTCCGGTTATCCGCTGATTCACTGATTAAAACAAGAATCGTCGAATCGAGCGGATTCTTTACATACGAAGTTATCCCATCGGGATTTTTCAATTTATCGAATTCCTTCACAACGACCATGCGCTTTTCTCCCATCATAGGGTATGATGACGCGAGCGCAACGATCTCGTGCGGTTGGACATCGTAACCGTACAGCACGTCATAATTAAAACTGCGTTGATCTTCAGGAATAAGTGCATCACGAAGCAGCGCCACCCCTTCGTCGGCGGTAAACTGTTCGGGACCAGCGAACAGGTAGCACGGCGCAACCGCTCCCTGCTTCACCGAACGATACAGATCGTCGATCGAAAGACCCGGTGTTTTCTTTGATCTTTTACTTTTCATCCGAAATCTTTCTCCTCTCACGTCTTATAGCAAGACTCACAACATACACACATCCGCCCCAGACGATACCAAGCACAAAAATCATCGTAAATATAGTAGCCGTATCCATACTGATCCTTTATGTGTTTTTTGTTGTATGTTTCATGGTACGCCGGACAATAATTTTATTGAAGCCGATAAACAGCGCAAGAATTATACCCCATTGAAAAAGACATGTACCGAGTGTTTCGGCACCGAATGGATTCCACCACCCCTCGGGATCCCATTGTGTCGCTGAATACAACCACCACACGATCAATACGATAACCTGAAGCGGGATGAGCAGCGAAATAACATAATTGTACCATTTTCCGATCTGCACGTCGGAACCCTCACCGTTAACGACCTCGCGTCTGAATTTATCCGCTCCATATTTAATAACCGAGAATGATATAAAGCCGCCGGATATCATCAAACCGACACCCCATACCCAATCCTGATTGTAGAACACAGTCAAGCTCAACGCCGATGGAACACCGAATAAAAATCCGAGCGAACCGACGAGTAAAATAGCATTACGGCGCAGTAATCCCATATCCATAAATACCCTGACCGCAAGCTCGATCATCGATATAAGCGAGCTGATCGCTGCTACGCTCAATGAGAGAAAGAAAATGCTGGAGAAGAAACTTTGTACCAGCGGACCACCGGGCATCTGCGTGAACAACTGCGGTAAAAATATAAATGCCATCCCGATATTGGTGCTGCCCGTTCCGATCTCGAGTTCTTCAACACCGGCAGCGCCTGCAATACCAAATATCGTTGCAAAGACAATAATAGCGGCGAGGAGTGACACCGAATTATTACTTAAACCGGTCACTGCGGCATTGAGCGCGATATCTTCGCGCTTTCGAAGGTAAATAGCGTAGGTTAATATTAATCCCCACCCGGCACCGGTATCCCAGGCATTTTGTGTGAGCGCTTGCAGCCATATCCGGTAATCGAACAACCGTTCGAGATCAGGTGTGAAAAGATATACGATGCCTTCCATAGCACCGTCGAGTGTAATCGCTCTGACGGCTAATATCAACAACATGACCATGAGCGCCGGTATCAGAAAGCGATTCCAGCGTTCGATTCCATCGATGACACCGCGATAAATAATATATACACCGACAAGCATTGCAATTGCATGGAAGAAGAGTGGTTGATAGCCGGCAGTAAACGAATCCCACAATGCAACATGGTCGGCCGTGGTTACTATCGCCCCGGTCAACGATGAGTACAGGTAATTAATACACCATCCGGCAACGACGGCATAATAAAACATAATGGCTGTTGCAACAAAACCGACGAATGCCCCCATCCATCCGAATTTTTCGCCGGCCATCTCTGAAAGTGCACCGATGGTACCTTTGCGGGTTTTCTTACCAATAGCGATCTCAGCTATAATAAGCGGGATCGACCAGATAAAAAGGAAAATTACCCAGGGTATAAGAAATGATCCGCCATCATTCTGTGCTACAATGCGGGGAAACCGCCAGATGTTTCCGGTTCCCACCGCAATTCCGATCACCGCAAGAATCATTCCCCACCGCGAGGTGAAAAACTCTTGTCGGCTGCTCATATGATTATTCCTTCGGAATAAGTTTTACATTTTGCATTTCTATTCGTTCGACAGGATTGTCATTTGCATCGGTCTCGACCTGAGCTATCCGGTCGACAACATCCATACCTTCGACCACTCGGCCGAAAACGGTATACGCTCCGTCAAGATTCGGGAGATCATCCAAACATATATAAAACTGACTGCCGCTCGACTCACGCTCCGGGTTCACCTGATCGCCGAGCCGTGCAGCCGCGACATACGATCGCTTGTGATCAATTCCTATTTCCGCCGGGATTGTATACCCGGGACCACCCCGGCCGTGAACCGACCGATCTTCCGAGCGTGAATTCGGATCGCCGCCCTGTGCAACGAAGCCGGGTATCACACGATGGAAAGTTGTGCCGTTGTAGAATCCTTCGCGTGCGAGTTTTTTGAAGTTTTCTGAATGCAGCGGAGCATCCCCGGTAAACAATTCAATTTGAATAGTGCCCATGGTTGTCTCGATTACAACAAGCGAATCGCCGGTTACCGGCTCATCGTTTGGCGCTTGTTCTTCCTGCATAATTTCACCGTTCTCTTGTTGACCGCATGCAATTATCATAGCTAACATTGCAGCGATCATGGTTAGAAATAAGTACCGATACATTACATCCTCCTCGAATTAATTATGACAATAGTACAACAATTAAACCTACGGCTAAACAATAAAAAGAAAAATAACTAAATTTATCCTTTTTTAAAACAACAAAAATTGTTTTTATTGCAACATATCCGGCTATGAATGCTGCGATAGTTCCGATTATCAGCACGATTATGAATTGAGTTTCAAGCGGCTGCGAGCCGATCTCAAAAGTTTCAAGCAGGGTCGCTCCGAAAATAGCGGGAAGGGCAAGCAGGAATGAATATCGCGCTGCTTGTTCACGTGCTACGCCCGAGAAGAGTCCTGCACTTATAGTCATACCGGCACGTGATATACCGGGCATAATTGCAATCGCCTGGGCAAAGCCGATGAATATCGCCGTTCCCCATCCCACCATTTTATCCGGTTTGGGGCGCGACAATCTTGTCAGAAACAATACCAATCCGGTGAACATCAGCATCACGCCGACAAGATTGACATCCGAAAAAGCCCGTTCAACATACGGTTTGAATGATAACCCGATAATTGCCGCAGGAATCGAACCGACTACAATAAGTGCTGCAAGTTTAAAATGTTCGTTTTCTCTGAGCAACGACGGAATAGATCCGGGATTCTTCACTCCTACGAACAATGACGAGAATATCTGCCATACGTCTCTCCAGAAAATGGCAAGAATACTGAACAGTGTACCGAAGTGAACAAACACTTCAAAAGTAATATTATCTGCAAGCAATACACCGAGAACTTCCTGTCCGAGCACGAGGTGCCCCGAACTACTGACCGGTAAAAACTCCGTGAGACCTTGCAATAAACCGAGTATCAAAGCATCGAGAAATGACATTTAACTCCCTAATTAAAATAATACATAAGCCCAAATTTAACACCGAACGAAAAAAAATTGAGAGATACATTGTCTCGTCCGTCGGTAAGTGTTCTCCCCTCGTCATCGGTCACCAAACCCGGAAAAGCGAATCGCATTTCGACACCTATATATCCGAACAGATCGTCGCCAAATGGTGTGTGCCCCACAGCTTGTGCCTTACCGCCGATACCCCCGCCGCTATAGACGATCGCTTCCGGAAGATCGGCAAGATCTTCTTTAAACCGTGCGAAAATGTATCCCAATCCACCACCGAATTTAAAAAAATATTCGGAACCGCTTAATACATAATGTCCGAGTACCAAAGGTAGATGGTATGTGTATGTGAAATCGTTTGAACCAAATCCCGTAGAGATATTATGTGAACCCAGCAAATACGAATATTCAAAACCTGCTGCAAGGTTTGAACTTAAAAATAAATCGTAGCTTCCATAGAATTCTATCGCTGAGTTAAACTCAGAAATTCTGCTGTAAACATCGGGTATGTACAGCAGATTCAAATAAGATACAACCTCGTTTACACTGATAGCGCTTATTCCCATTCCGCCGCCGATCCCGTGACGATATTGTAAAATTACATTGTCTTCAATATCGTCGGAGCGTATAGCTTGTGTTGCAAGCATTAATAATAGCAACAGGCAATATAATAGGTATTTCCTCATTTGGACAGTTCATTCTGTTTTGATATTGATGACCTAACTGCAACAGTATTATCTTTGTTGTTATCTGTTTCAACCTGCTGAATAAAATCCCGGAACCGGAGATTATATCGCAGCAAGTAAAACAAGCCGACAAAAATGACCGAGAAATAACCGACAGCATGGGTCAAAGTCGCGTACCCAAGTGCGACTTCACGTTGTAAGCCATAGAGACGAGTTAATGTTTCCACCGTGAAGGTATGAAACGATCCCGTCGCGCCCGGTGTCGGTACAATAACGCTCAATGATGTCACAACGGTTAAAACAAAACCGGTCATAATATTGACGGGCGTGTCGGCGAGATCAAACGCAAACAGCGGCAGATATGCGGCAAATATATAGAATATCCACATAGTTACTGTTAGTGCAACTATTAACAATAAGTTACTCCGCTGTCTGATAATCATCATACCGTCGACAAATGAATGGAACACTTCCCTACCTTTTTGCTGTATACGCTCCGAAAAAGGAGATAAGACAATCTTAACCAGGCGGAATATTAGCTCACGCCTATATAATAGCAACCCGATCGATGCAATGAACAATACCGTTATTACAATGGCAATTATGCTAAGTGTGTTCCACCATGCAAACTGATCGGCAACTGTTCGCTGAAAGAATAGAAAAATAAACCCCAAACAGATCAGCAAAGATATGAGATCAATCATTCGTTCCAGAAAAACAGAACCGAACGTTGATGCTTTGGAAATATTTTCGATCTTTCCCAGCGTATAGGGACGCACGATTTCTCCGGATCGCGGTATTATATTATTAGCCAGATATCCCATGAGTAAACTGGAAAATGCATTTCCGCGCCCTACCCGATTCTTAACCGGTACAAGCAATAACTGCCACCGCCAGGCACGGACATAATGGCTCACCATTAAGAGCGGAAAAGCGGTGAGCACCCACCATGCATTAACATTCTGTATAATATACCACAACTCGGCAAAGTCGGTGCCGCGGAATGCTATAAACAAGAATATGCCGGTGAGCGCTATGCCGATGAAAAAATTGGTGAGAGTTCGTAAACGATATGCCATCCGGTCTCGACTTTATTAGCGTAGATCTATGATTTCAACATTTTCGGGCGGTTGATAGGAAAATAATTCTTCTTCAACCCCCTCGTTTAACTGAATATCCCGAACGAGGTATGTGTTTTTGTTATCATTCAGGTCTATAACTTCAGCTTTCCGAACAATCCACCTGTTGTCATCTACCCACAGACGCATCGACCGAACAAACTGATGCTCATCTTTGGGCACCAACCGGAGCATAATGAGCGATTGACCTTCCACTGTTTCCCGGTCCCCTACAGATACATAAAATTCATCGGGAATATTGAGCAGAAAGCGGTCAGGGGTGAACATCTGTTCATCTTCCTGGTACAGGTCGATGATCACTTGATCGGTAAAGGGATTATAGGACCAGATGGTAGTACCATCTGTTACCACTGTTTGCTGTTCGGATTCGATCCGGTAGTAATTGGGCCGCTTCATATAGACAATGCCCTCAAACGTTTGTTCTCTTCTTGTTACCGGAAATTCCGATATTTGTTCGTATGTGATAACAGCATTGTCAATGTCTTTATACGTGTTCTGTACGTTTTGAACAATGGTTTCCTGCGCCGCAAGTGTTCCCACACCCGCCAGCAATATGCCCCACATTACTATGATCGTACGCATTATCCTCCCTCCTTATATTATTTGAGTGATTCTAAAATCATGTTCAGCTCGCTATCTGTCTCAACAAGCACCTGGCGAGCTTTGCTCCCGTCGAACTGTCCGACAATACCTGCCGCTTCGAGTTCATCTATAATTCGGGCAGCTCGGGAATATCCGACTTTTAACCGTCGCTGAATTAAAGAAACCGATCCCTGTTGATGGCGCACGACCAGTTCTGCGGCTTCTTCAAACAGGTCATCACGTGCATCACCGCCGCCGCCGTACCCTGATTTCTTTTTCTCAACGACCGATGGCAAATAATACGGTTTTGAATATCCCGGTTGTTTTTTAACGTGAGTTGTTAAACGCTCAACTTCATCGGTGGATATAAACGAATTTTGCAAGCGGGTCGCTTTCGGACTTCCGGTCGGAAGATACAGCATATCGCCGTTACCGAGGAGCTGTTCGGCACCGTTCATATCGAGGATGGTGCGTGAGTCGTTCTTTTGCGCCACCTGATATGCGATGCGTGCGGAAAAGTTTGCTTTTATTACACCGGTGATAACATTTACCGACGGCCGCTGGGTTGCAAGTATCAAATGAATTCCGACGGCGCGGGCAAGCTGTGCTAATCGTGCAATTGGATCTTCAACATCCTTTGCCGCGGTAAGCATCAGGTCGGCAAGCTCATCGATTATAACTACCAGATACGGTAACTTTTTATGTTTTACACCATCGCCGCTTTTTATTTGGCCGGCAGCAACTTTTTTATTGTAATCATCAATATTTCTGACACCGGCGCTTGCAAGCGTATCATATCGCTGCTCCATCTCGATCTCTACGCCCCGCAGTACGGTTACGGCATTTTGTGCATTGGTCGCAATAGTCTCGTCAATATCCGGTGAAACTGCAAGATAATGACGATCGAGCTGCCGGTACGGAGTCAATTCGATTTTCTTCGGATCGATGATTATAAATTTTATATCAGAGGGATGCAGCCTGTACAGGAAACTTGCAATGATTGTATTAATCCCGACGCTTTTCCCCGAACCGGTTGAGCCCGCTATGAGGAGATGTGGAAATTTTGAAAGATCGTCAACATAGACTTCGCCGGATATCGTTTTACCCATCGCCATCGGAAGCTTGAATTTCGATTCCTGAAATTTTCTCGAATTAACCACGCTGCGAAATGTTACAACCGTCGGGTTATGGTTTGGAATTTCAACACCGACAACTCCCCTACCCGGTATGGGTGCGAGAATTCGTATCCCTTTTGCCTGCAGCGCAAGCGCAAGGTCGTCTGCGAGACTCGTGATCTTGCTGATCTTAACACCTGTCGCCGGCACGAGTTCGTATAAAGTCAGCACCGGGCCCGGGGTTACACTAACGCTTTCTATTTCAACGCCAAAGTCGGCAAGTTTTTCGCGTAATAACTCGGCATTGGATTTTAATTCCTCATCATCGACATTGCCCGACGACGCCCCACTTTCAAGCAGATCAATAGAAGGAAAAACATAATCGATCTCCTCCTGCGCCTCGGATGCGATATATGACCGGGGTGTTTTACCGGGATCCGCCTCCTCTTCTTTCGCTCCTTCCTTGATTGTTAATTCTAAATCTTCGTCGCCTGTTTGCTTACCGGAATCGGTCTCATTCCTTCGTGATGAACCGTTTCTATCTTTGTCCAATTCTGCTTCTTGATCTTCGCGCGCCGGCAATCTCTCGCCCGGTTCTTCTTCACCGGCATGAACAATAACCGGCTGCCGTCTTTTTATGTTTTGGTCATGGCGTTGTTTTTCTTGTGCGGTTACTGTGCCTTTTTCGAGCTCGTCCCGTTTCCGCTGTCGATTTGCTTTTTGTTCGGCAGATTTCTGACGCCATTGATTTATTTTCCGGTTTTTACTGTCCACTAAGCGGGCGGTTAATTGTTTCATACGGTCGATTGAGCGCTGCAGGTTTAGATCGATAGCAAATACGATTGTGATGATGAGAAGCGTAAAAGTAACGATTGCGCTACCGACCAAACCGATTAATTTTGACATCGACTTGGCAAGGTAATCACCAACCATACCCGACCAATTCATTGTTAAGAGCGGTTCTTCGCTCATTAACCGTACAAGACCGAAAGCAGTTGCTGCAAGAATGACAAATATGAGTGTATAGTTGGTGAGTACAATCAAGCTGCGCGGGTCTTTACCACGAAATATATACCAACCCCAGGCAATAATAATCAGCGGGAAAAATATAACGGCGTATCCAAATGCAGAGTTAATCAGAAAATGCGATACGATAGCACCGATCAGTCCGAGCCAATTTTGGGCAATATCCGCTTTTGCCTGAATATCCCCGTCGCCCGTGAATACTTTCCACAATTCGAAAAGCGAGACATCCGTAACCGGCTCATCTGCAGGTGTGTAGGAAACAATGCTCAATAGTAACAATATACCGATTACAGTAATTGCAATTGCGGCAACCGACCGTTTTTGCTGCTGCGAAATCCGGGCTCCTTTTCTTTGAGCGCTGTTCCGTGTGTTCTTTTTAGCTCCCTTTTTCATGCTACCTGATCTATCATCCTCAATGCAGTTTCACTATCATAATCTTGAATGTTATTCTTCTCTCTTCAATTTCACAACTCCCTTGTCGATCATCGGCAGAACGGGTATACTATCGACTGTTGCGCAGGCCTTGAGATCTTTTTCAAAACCGATCGATTTGAGATATCGTCCGTGATCTGACTCCCGTACCATTTTGAACAAAGAACGTTTAAAAGATTTATACAGGATATGTGCCGCCTGTGCAGCGTCGGTACGTGTCGTATCCATTTCATTTTTTTCAAGAATATCGATGATCATACCACCACACACTGTATCCTCAATGCAAAAATGGTGCTCCTTCCCTGCGCACACAATGACAAAATCTTCGTTTAATTCTTTAAGATATTTAACAACCGTGGTAATATTAACAAATCCCGCGACTACGATCTTTCGCGCAAATTTTGCATTCACCATCGCAAGCGAGCCGTTCGTACTCGTAAAAATTATTGATTTGTTGGTTACTGTATCGGCTGAATATTCAAATGGTGAATTCCCCAGATTGAATCCGGGGATGATTTTCCCTTCACGTTCACCGCAGCGAAGAACAACATCGCCAAATAAACTACTGGAAACTTTGACGGCATTTTCCACGCTTGCGACCGGAATAACTTCACGGGCTCCGTTATTTAACGCCGTTATAATTGATGTGCTGGCACGCAAAACATCAATAACGACAACATTTTTATCACGGTAGAACAACTCGTTCGTACCGCTTGAATTCATGAGCAAATCAATGTGCATGGAGACACACAATAATTGTTTTTTATTATAATATTATCGACGAATAAACGGCGGTTTTGTTACTACAAATGCATATTCTTTTCCACGAACCGATACAGCAACTTCGCTCCCTTCTTCGATAACATCCCGGTTCAGGTATCCCATCGCAATACTTGCCTGTAAAGTCGGTGATAGGGTTCCGCTGGTCACTTCGCCCACCTGTTTACTGTTTGCCATGATTGGATATCCCTTACGGGGAATTGCGCGGCGCGACATTGCCGGGTCTACAATCTTTAAACCGGTAATTTTTCGTTGTATCCCCTTTTCTTTCAGTTCCAGCAAAGCATCCCGGCCGATAAAATCTCCTTTATCGAGTTTAGTGATCCAACCGAGTCCCGCTTCAAGAGGAGTTATCTTTTCATTAATATCGTTCCCGTAAAGTAACAATCCCATTTCAAGCCGGAGAGTATCCCGTGCGCCCAGACCAGCAGGAGCGAGATCTTCGGATTTCCCTGCTTCAAGGATTGAATTCCAGAGCAAGGTATTATCCGCTCCTGTCGCATCATAATATAATTCGAAACCATACTCACCGGTATAGCCAGTTCTTGAAATGATCATCTCAACGCCGGACAATGAACCGGTTTGGAAATGATAAAACTTTATACCCGAAAGGTCAATGTCGGTAAGCCGTTGGAGCACGTCACCCGATTTCGGACCCTGTACCGCGATCAATGCAATTTTATCGCTTATATCGTTAACTGAAACACCGTCGAAAGCTGCCGCTTGTTTTTCTATCCAGGTGAAATCTTTTTCCCGGTTTGCTGCATTGATGACCAGCATATATTTATCACCGAGATGGTATACGAGCAGATCGTCTATCAAACCGCCGTCCTCATAAACCATCGCCGAATATTGTGCACGCCCTTCGTACAGTTTGTTGACATCGTTTAAGGTAATATACTGAACGAAATCCTTTGCCCGCTCTCCGCTCACTTCTACTTCACCCATATGTGATACATCAAAAATACCGGCGGTATTCCGTACCCGGTTGTGTTCATCAATGATACCGGTATATTGCACCGGCATAGCATAACCACCGAAGTCGACGATTTTCGCCCCCAGGGCGGTATGCACATCATAGAAAGGTGTTTTTTTCATAGTAAATATCTACTCTGTGTATTTATCGGTTAAATCTTTTTTTTGTTTGTGTGAAATGAAACGGAATTCATCTATCGCAAGATTTGAATCGGGCTGCAGAACCAATCTTACACGGTATTTAAGCTGCAGTCTGAGAAGCCGGCTCAAGAAACCATCGTTTAAATATTCCGCAAGTATGGGGCTGACGTAAAGCGTCCACTTAAATTCTTTATTATCCGAACCCATTCTACGAAGCCAGCGTTCGACGCGATTGACAATCGATGGTTTTGATGCGACGAGTCCTCCGCCACCGCAGGTCGGGCATGCTTCCGCAAAGCTGTGTAAAATATTTTGACGTATTCGCTGGCGAGTTATTTGCACGAGAGCCAATTCAGTCATCGGATAAACTGTAGCTTTGGCTCGGTCTTTTCTTAATTCCTTTTTAAACTCATCAAATACTTTTTTCTGGTTTTTTTCATCATCGAGATCGATACAATCAATAACAATGATACCGCCGATATCTCTTAATCTGATCTGGCGCGCAATTTCCCGCGCAGCTTCGAGATTCGTCCGTAACGAATTTAACTCCTGCGCTTGATTTGCAGCATATCGACCGCTATTAACGTCGATAACGACCATCGCTTCTGTCGGCTCGATAATTATGTAGCCGCCGCTTTTGAGCCACACTTTTCGCTGGAGTGATTTAACGATTTCTTTTTCAACGCCGAACACATCGAACACCGGTTCACGCCCGCGATAGTGTTCCACTTTATCAGCCATATGCGGTGCAAACCATTTTACATATGTCCGGATCTCACGATAAAGTTTTTTTGAGTCGACGACAACGCGTGACACATCACTTTGGAACAGATCCCTGATAACACTTGAAGTTGTCGTTACATCTTTATAGAGCAGCATCGGTGCGGATTCGGTTTTCACACTTTGCTCGATTTCCCCCCAGGTTTCGAGCAGATCTTCAAGATCGTTTTTTATCGCCTCTTCATCACGTCCTTCTGCAACGGTACGGATGATCGCGCCGTAATTTTTCGGCATGATCGAACGTACAATGCGCCGCAATCGGCGCTTCTCACGAAAGTTGGTAATTTTCCGGGATACTCCAATATTTCCCCCTCCGAACGGTATCAATACGAGATATCTGCCGGGCAAAGATACCTCAGAGCTAACACGTACACCTTTATTCGCTACCGGTTCTTTGATAATCTGAATGATTATATCCTGACCCTTTTTCAGGTTGACATCGGGACGCGAATCCGTTGATCGGTCTTGGGTCTGCTGTTTCTTCCGGAAGCCGCGCCGGACGGTACGGGTAGATGTTGCCGTCGTTGTACCCGAATTACCTTCATTTTTATCATCATCGTCGTCATCGTCGTCGTCGGAGTCTATATCCGCGTCCTCATTCTCAAACAGTGTTGCATATTGGTCAACATTTTTCCCGATATCGGAAAAATGAAGAAAAGCATCCTGCTTATGGCCGATATCGATAAAGGCCGCTCTTATACCTGGTAAAACACGAGCAACTTTGCCGAGATAAATATCCCCCACCATCCGTTCGGTTTCGGGGGTGTCGACGAATAACTCCGCCAAACGGCCATCTTCGGTAATAGCAATGCGGGTTTCGTTGGCGGTCGCATTTAAGATAATTTCCTTTTTCATTATAATAAAAATCCTTTGCCCACCGGGGCGTACAGTGAGAATTATATAATTTTGATTCTCCCGCCGGCACCACGACAGAGTATCCGTAATAATTTTCAAGAGTCATAAATAAATACGTGGAGATCCAACGGTCGAGGAGAACTATTAATTTTATAAGATATTTTTGGTATGAACTGTCCATCAAAACTTTTTTGGGTTAACAAACCTGAAATTCATAATTTGTTATAATGTAATATATATACAGGTTTGTTTCAAGTAAAATCTTAAATATTGATAAAATAGAGAGGTCAAGCTCACTGTGTCACACAATAATCCTTGCCTACCGTTGCTCCCTTCCGGGCCTGGCGGGGTTCGGCAAGTTATCGTTGCACAGTACTTGACCTCTCGAAAAAATCTCAATAATTATGTAAGATACAAAGAAAATTTTGGATAATCAATATAAATTCACCATCGTTTATGTCCATAGGTATTTGTTTTTTTTATAATTACCTTATATATTTCAATAGATACCAATTCGATTAATGGAGGGTATTAAAATGAAAAACATAATATATATCGTTTTGACTTGCCTTCTGATTTTGCCTGTGCACTCCCAGGTCAAAGAAAAAATCGACGAGCTCAACGATAAATGCCGCCTCGTACGCGGGCATGCACATATGATCCAGAAGATGATCGACGAAGATGACTATAACGAAGCAGTGGTACGAGCACATCACGGAATGATCAATACCAATCTATGGGAAATGGAGTTTATTCTTAGAGAGATT
Organism: Bacteroidota bacterium; assembly: GCA_007128495.1. Classification (GTDB taxonomy): domain Bacteria; phylum Bacteroidota; class Ignavibacteria; order T3Sed10-11; family T3Sed10-11; genus T3Sed10-11. The sequence continues at coordinate 10,365 of SKXH01000160.1, read as the reverse complement.
GAAACGCTTCTTACGTCCGCACAAAAAGCGCGTGTAACGAGAGAAATGGAAGAGCTGAACCAGCTTTGTAATGACACAAAACCAATGGTCAATACGATGCGCGATGAAATAGATAGCGAATCACCAAATATTCAGCGTATTCGTATCCTGGCAATACGTATAAACCGTAACCTCCGATCGGCTATGGAAATAAACAATACATTGCTGAATAAACTTTAATTGGAGGATATGGCAACTCGGTTTTATATTAAAAATATGGTGTGTCCGCGATGTATTCGTGTTGTGCGGGATGAACTGGAAGATCTCGATCTTAAGGTAACGCGAGTAGATCTTGGCGAGGTAGAAATCGATAATGATTTCACGCCGGAACTACGCGATAAGATCGATGATGCACTGGTAAAGAACGGATTTGAACTTCTCGAAGATCAAAAACAGAAGATCGTCGAGAAAATCAAAATCAGTCTAATCGATCTAATCTATAACGACGAACTGAAAGAAGAATCGCACCGTCTCACGCTTTCTGCATATTTATCACAATCCCTCGGAATGGATTACAATTATTTAAGTACTTTGTTCTCCTCAGTTGAGAACATAACTATTGAAAAATATGTTATCCTGCAGAAAATCGAACGGGTGAAAGAGCTTCTCAAATATGAGGAATTAACGCTGAGTGAAATAGCACACCGGTTAAATTACAGCAGCACCCAGCATCTCTCGAATCAATTTAAACAAGTCACGGGTTTCTCCCCCACTCAATTTAAAAAAATGGTCGGAAATTCCAGAAAATCAATTGACAAACTCACCTGAAAATTTTATACAAAAAACCGGTTTATTTGTAACGCTTTACCTATTATAATGTGTTATATTTATTATGTAATGATCAAAATATAAAGTAACTACTATGGTTGAAGAAAAAGTTTCAAAAATCACCATACCGGTATCCGGTATGACATGTGCAAGCTGCGTTAAACGCGTACAGGACGCTGTCGAAAAACTCGACGGAGTTAAATCTGCATCGGTGAATCTCGCAACCGAATCCGCTGCGGTAGATCTTTACCCCGAAAAAGTAGGTTTCGATGCTATCGAGCGGGCGATCAGAGAGGCGGGATATGAAGTACCATTCGAAGAATCCACTATCGGGATCGAGGGAATGACTTGTGCAAGCTGTGTTGCACGGGTCGAGAAAACACTAAACTCTGTTGAGGGCATCACAGATGCCTCAATCAATCTTGCAACCGAGAACGCAGTTATCCGGTACAGGCCCGGCGAAGTAACGGAAGAAACAATCAGAAAAGCAGTTGAAGAAGCCGGGTATTCTCTATCCGACGTTCAAAATACAACCGACCGAGATGAACAGCGGAACAAAGACTACGCCGCACTCAAATTTAAACTGATCTTGAGCGCTCTGCTGACCGTTCCGATTACCGTTTTCGAAATGGGATTAATGTGGGATAACTTCCCGCTTATTCACTCCCTGTCACATCAAACGTGGAATTATGTATTTTTCGTTCTCACAACTCCCGTGCTGTTCTGGGCAGGGAGTAGATTTTTTGCAGGATTCTGGGCGGCGACAAAGCAATTTACCGCCGATATGAATTCACTTGTTGCTATCGGTACATCGGCGGCATATTTCTATAGTGCGACGGCAACATTTTTCCCTGCTGTATTTGCCGCCGCAGGTGAAACACCACACGTGTACTATGATACTGCTGCAGTGATCATCACGCTGATTCTGCTCGGCAGATTACTCGAGGCACGCGCCAAGGGCAGAACTTCAGAAGCCATTAAGAAACTTATGGGATTACAACCAAAGACCGCGCGTGTTATTCGAAACGGAAACGAAGAGGATATACCGATAGCCCGGGTGCAAAAGGGCGATAGTGTTATCGTGAAACCGGGTGAAAAAATTCCGGTTGACGGTATAATCGAAGCGGGGTATTCGTCAGTGGATGAATCAATGATAACCGGCGAATCGATACCCGTAGAGAAATCGACCGGTGAAAATGTAATCGGCGGTACGATCAATAAAAGCGGCAGCTTTACCTATAAAGCAACAAAAGTCGGAAAAGACAGTGTGCTCTCACAAATAATAAAACTCGTTCAGGACGCACAGGCATCAAAAGCTCCCGTGCAAAAACTGGTAGATAAAGTTGCATCCGTTTTCGTACCGATCGTTATCCTCATTGCAATTGCATCATTTGCCGGCTGGTATTTTGCCGGTGCTGAAGACGCCCGGTTGACGGTTGCTTTATTGAATTTTGTTGCCGTACTGATCATCGCCTGTCCGTGCGCACTCGGACTTGCCACACCGACTGCAATTATGGTCGGTACCGGCAAAGGCGCCGAGATGGGCATTCTTATTAAGAACAGCGAAGCACTCGAAAAAGCCAGGGCAATCCACACAGTGATATTCGATAAAACCGGTACCATTACAATCGGTAAGCCGGTTGTCACCGACTTTCAAGTTACCAACAATACGCACACTAAAGACGATATCCTGCGCCTTACTGCATCTATCGAGAATAAATCGGAACACCCGCTTGCCGATGCAGTTGTTCGGTTTGCAAAAGAAAATAACGGCGAACTAAAAAATCCGGAAACGTTTGAATCACACACCGGACTCGGTGTAACCGGAACAGTTGCCGGCCGGCAGATGGTGGTCGGAAGTCCGGCATTTCATTCCTCACATTCTGTCGATCTCTCATATGTTGAAGATATATCATCCAGATTACAAGCGGAAGGTAAAACAGTAATTTACAGTGCCGTCGATGGTAAAATCTCTGCCGTAATAGGAATTGCTGATGTTATAAAGGACAATTCAAAACATGCAGTGCATCAATTGCAGGAGATGGGTTTGAAAGTTATTATGATCACCGGCGATAACCGACGGACTGCACGGGCCATTGCACAACAAGTAGGTATAGATGATTATCAGGCAGAAGTGATGCCGGATCAGAAGGCATCACTTGTACGATCTTACCAGAAAAGCGGAAGAACAGTAGCGATGGTCGGCGACGGAATTAACGACGCTCCGGCACTTGCTCAGGCGGATCTCGGCATCGCGATTGGGAGCGGCACCGACATAGCTATGGAAGCATCGGATATCACGCTTATGAAGGGTGATTTACAGGGGGTGGTTAATGCAATCGCAATTTCAAGAAGAACCTTTAAAACCATAAAGCAGAACCTGTTCTGGGCATTTATATACAATACAACCGGTATACCGCTTGCCGCATTCGGCTTATTAAATCCTATGTTTGCTGCCTTTGCAATGGCAATGAGTTCGGTATCGGTATTGAGTAATTCTTTGCGTTTAAAAAAATATAAACCACAATAACTTCGAGGAGGATTATATGAGCCAGCAAACAACTTTAACCGTTGAAGGTATGACGTGCGGACATTGTGAAGCAGCAGTCGCAAAAGCCGTCAAAACCTTACCGGGAGTCAACGATGTAACTGCTTCGCACGAGCAAGATCAAGTTGTTATTACTCATGAAGGTGAATTGAATAAAGAAGAGGTAAAACAAAAAGTAGCTGATGCGGGTTATACAATGATTCCGGAACAATAATAATCAAGTAATGATCTTGAGTGCCAGACGCTAACCGGGTGTATTCTTTACCAGAAGAGCGATGAACTCGTGCACCCGGCTGCGCCATCGACCCGATTGTATAAATAGCTTTAAGATGCTATCGTGAATATATTTTTTCCTCAGTAACCGGGTATACTATTATCGGTCTATATGCATTTGTAGTTATACCTGTTGGCTACGTTTTAAATTTTTTTTCTCCGAAATTCTTTCCGGAGGGTACGTGATCTTCAATCACCGCATTTACCTCGGCTCCGAATAACAACACAGCGGCTGAAATATAAAAGTACATCATAAGTACGATCACCGTACCGATACTTCCGTATACGGCGCTATAATCTGCAAAATTCTGTATATAATATCCAAATCCCAGCGAAGCCAAAACCCAGACCACAACCGAGAGGACAGAACCCGGAGTGATAAACCGTATTTTTTGTTCAACATCAGGAGCAATATAGTAAACGAATGCAACTGTAAGCATAAACAATAACAATGCAAGTGGCAGACGGAGCCACGTCCATAACGTGACGACAAATTGTTCTATTCCTATTTGCTCGGCTATCCACTGCATAACTTGCGGTCCCGTTACCATAAGAACGGCAGCAGCGATCAGCATAAGGGCTATACAAAGAGTATACACAATAGAGAGCGGATACAGTTTATAGAACGGCCGCGCTTCAGTCACATTATAGACGACATTTAACGCGTTGATGGTAACCCGCATTGCCCCGGATGCTACCCAGAGAGCAACGATTAAACCCAGTGACAGTAAGCCACCGCGCGGTTGCTGCACTTCGGCAATTACCAGATCGACCTGCTCCATAGCTTCATGGGGGAACATCAAACTCATCTGTTGCCGAACCCAATCAAAAAATTGCATCATATCAAAAAAACCGAGCATCGCAATAAGTACGATGAGAAACGGGAATATCGAAAAAAGCGCCTGGAAGGCGAGTGCCGAAGCGTAGGTAAGCATATCGTTTTGAAGATAATATGTAACCGCCCGCTTTAACAATTCGTAAGGTCCGAAACCGCGTAAGCCGGGAATTTTCATGATACGCTCCAATTGATCAGGTATTCAGCCATTATTTTAGTGAATCAAAAAAAGTATCAATATTATTTATCACATCTTCAGATGATTCGTACCGTACAACAACAAGTCTCGGGTTACCGGCTATCATCGCGGATAATCTATGGTTTTCTCGATTTTGATATAAACATAAAATTGGTTTGTTCATTACTTCGGCTTGACCTATCTCATAGCCCACCCCAAGAGAAGGTGTGGAGACTTCAGCGACAACAATATCTGCTTCCCGGATCCATGATACATCCCGTTGATATATTTCGGAATCTGAAAATCCATCTTCGCCCAGTTTCGTCATACTTTGATCGCCAATGTGCTCCGTCAGCACCGTACCATATGCAGCAAGATGACGAATTAACAATTGATATAATTTTTTATCACCTCTTCCCCCACTAATCGAGCCGGCAAAATAAATTTTACGTTTCATCTTAAAATATTCAGTCTTTATATAATAACCATTTTGATTCAAAATAACATAAAAAAAACCCCGTATATTTACAAAATATACGGGGTTTACTATGAGCGTCAACCACGTTGACGTACAGCTATATACACCAGTGTGTTCATTTTAAATTTATTCTGCCGACCATGCCTCAACATTTTTCGGGCGTGCTTCGCGTGCCCGCCGTACTATTGTGATCAATAATCCGATGATGGTCACAATGGTGCCGAGCCAGACCAAATTAATAAATGGCTGAATACTCGCTTCAACGATGAGTACATCCTGAGTTTTCGCAGGACCGGAATCGGTAAGTTGAGTACCGCCTTGCCGGATATCAAGCGTTACACTCGAGCGGTCCGGGTACTCTTGATCCGGGCGGATTGAAACGACATTAAATTCAAGTGAAGCATCCGAAGTCATCGCAGGCCGGAAATCCATTTCACCCGCCCGATTTACCACTTCAGGTACCACGCGCTCAACGTCACCATTGTGTTCTACTTCGAGGTCTACACCAATAACCATTTCGCTTGAACTGCCCATAGCGTGTTGGTCACTATCCATGTCAAAACCGACAAAGGTGACCGTGTAATCTTCAATAGTTTTTTCTCTGCCCCGTTGTAAGGTGTGGGTACTCTCTGCAATACCCTCAACTTCTTTTGTATCTAATCCGAGAGGTGCAAGGTAAAAATCGAACGTCAATCTGTTAACAATATCCGGATTTCTTATTAAGCTATTGTTGAAATCACTTTGATACATTATCGGCGCCAGATTGATTTGCCTGCCTTCACGCTCTGCGGTTACGTTAAATGCCCACCGTTCATGCCCGGCAGGTGTATAGCCGGTATATGTTAAAGTATAACCGAGCGCTTCGACCGGTTCGTTCTCTACAAGCTGAATAGTCTGCTGACGGTCATACATAGCAGTGGTGATAAATCCGAGGAATAATAGTCCGACACCGATGTGTGCAACTGCGCCGCCGATAAACCGCGGGTTGTTTTTACCTATTTTATAGGCCATCTGAATATTCACGACAAGTACAAACCAAGCAGCAAACGTTAACAGGATCATCATAAAGGTTGACAGACCGAAAGCGACCATAATACCTGTTGCAATCGCAGAGATGATCAGCCCGGGGAGCATATTCTTTATAATATTTCTTGCTTTGGAGGATTTCCACCATAGTATCTGAGCAAAACCCGCCAGAAAAGCAACAGCTATTCCGAACGGTGTTGTGGTCTGTTCATAGAACGAGATATCAACCGCACTCACCTGTCCTTTTATTAAATTGGTAATGATCGGTGATGAGGTTCCGACAATGGTAAACAATGCAATGAATATTAATGATGCGGCACCAAGGAAGAGTGCAAACTCACGCGATATATAATTATACTCAATCGGTACACTCGGCATCTCACGCATACGAACGAATAACAGCAGTAAGCCGAACCCACCGAAGAAAATTATAAACGATAACAATAATATATATGCCATCCAACCCGGCTCAACGAACGAGTGCACTGAAGTTGCACCCAACACACCGCTCCGGGTAAGGAAGGTACTGTACAATACAAGAACAAAAGTGAAAATACCGAGTACAAGGTTTGTCCGCACAAAAGCACCGCTTCGACGCTGAGCGAGCATAGTATGCAGCGCTGCAAGACCGATCAGCCACGGTACAAGTGAGGAGTTTTCTACAGGATCCCAGGCCCAGTAACCACCCCAGCCGAGTGTTTCATATGCCCAGTAGCCGCCGAGCATAATGCCGAGACCGAGCGACAACACACCGAACGCAAACCACGGAGTTGCGGGACGCACCCAGTGCGTGTAATCCTTTTTAAGTAATGCAGCAACTGCAAAAGCGTAGGTAGCACCCATCGCGGCAAAACCAACAAAAAGTACCGGCGGATGAATGACCATCCAATAATTTTGCAAGAGCGGGTTCATTCCGCGTCCGTCTGCCGGTGCAAATCCTGCCTCAACCTGTCCGGGAAACGATTCCCATACCCGCAAAAACGGATCCTTTACCACAAGCATCAAGAGCAGTACCCCGACGACCATTGAGTATACAAACATCAACTGCCCTTCATATCCTTTGTTTGATGAATACGACATGAGAAATACACCAACCAGGCCTGCAAACAACGCCCATAACAGGAAGCTGCCTTCCTGTCCTGCCCAGAACGAGGCAGCCAATAACCCTGTCGGTAATGCCAGCGAACTGTAGCTCCAGACATACGTGTATTGAAATTGGTGCGTCAGTATAAGATACATTAAGATTGCCGAGGCAACCATCAAGCCGACAACTGATGTATGATACCCGATGCGGGCATAGGTTAGAAACTTCTGATTTTCATTCCGGAACGAGAGATAGTATGCAACGAGCGAGACTATAATTCCGAGGAATGCAATTTTAATTATTATACTGCCTATCATTTATCCTCCTTCGTTAATTCAGTACCCCATGTACGCGGGTTATTCATAATATTCCTTACCCGAGGCACCCATCATTTCTTCAGCGGTTCCTTCGTACTTCGAAGGGCACTTCGTAAGCACATTCGTCGAACGGAATTCATCTTCCGAAACGAATTGACCACGAGCGACCACACTGGTTGCAATTTCGAAATTATTCGGTCGGGGGCCTTCGAGCACAACGCGGACTATCTGATCGTTTTTGTCGGCCATATAGAATGTGAATTCATTTCTTTCCGCGTTGTATTTTTCACCCTTTTCTTCTACCCACGTGCCTTCCACTTGAACAGTGCGCCCGGTCTCGTAAGCATTCTGAAAATCAGTATATTCCACATTGCTCTCGAGAAACGACCATGCGCAGAATATAAGAAAGATCACTATAATGACACCTGCTACAATTGCTTTTGCGTTCATACCCGCACTCCTTAAGTTAGTAATGCTAATTATTTTTACCGCTGCTGTTACTTTCTGTTGATTCTTCTATTTTCGTTATTTTCTTATCTATTCTAAACAAGTAAAAATACAACAACAACCAGATCACCAGCACAATTATCAGGACGATATATATATCGTGCTGATCGAGAAACTCATACAGTGATTCCAATCAATTCCTCCTAATCATGTGAACGAAGCGATTCATAATGTAACTCAATCTTACCCAGCCGGACTCTCAACTCATACATCCATAAATAAAGCAATGTAAAGCCAATAAGAGATGAAATGAACACGATATACATCGGCGTATCCATACTGAAATCTACAACGGGACCTGCACCGTCGTCACTTGCCGAACCGGGATGTAAGCCGGTCATCATTCTCGGCATAATAAAAACCAGAAACGGAACAGTCACAAATGCGATTATGGCATAGACAGCAGATAGACTCGCCCGTTTTTCGTCAATGTCTATCGCCGAGCGTAAAGCGAAGTAAGCGCCATAAATCAGCATCAATACAAAGATGGAGGTTTGCCGGGGATCCCAGTTCCAGTAAGCACCCCAGTTGAACTTTGCCCAGATCGCGCCGGTAACTGTTGCCAGTACACAAAACACCAATCCGAGCCCGGCTGCTGAAGAAGAGCGGATATCATATTCAAGATCGTTCTTCCGGAGGTATTGAATACCGTTTACCATTGCCATTAAAAAAGCGATAACAGCAATCCAGGCCGTGGGGACATGGAAAAAGATGATACGGGCCTTTTCTTCAAGTCCCGGAATAATCGGGAATTCAAAAAATGATTGCGGTGATGGAACCATCGGCAGGGACATTCCCACAATGATCACTATCGACAACCAGACACCCAAAAATATTTTCCAGAATTTACCTTTCAAAACCCGCATCCTCCAGTGTTGAAATTTACTACATATATTACATCAAATGTTGTGCCAGACTGGTGCCGAAAATTTCTGCATTTTAAGGGAACTTTTTTCAAAAACGTTCTCCATAATCCTATAAATTGGAACTCCAAGTCTTATATTATTTTAAAAATAAGAAAACCTTATCAATAAGGCAATATCAATCCTTCCAAACATAGTCAAATAAGACCCACGAAACGGCGATTAAAACCACGGAATATGAAACAAGAACCCGGAATTCGCCGCTTGCTTCAGCGAAAGGCGCTCCGTCAAGTGATAGTTTGGTAGCGTTCATAACAGTCATTAAAAGTGGCAATAATATGGGAAACGACAAGACCGGATAGAGCGTTCCTTTGGAATTCGCCTTTGCGATGATGGCTGCAATTATTGTTGAGGCGCACGCCAGACCAAAACTCCCGAGAACAAGCGTCAATAAAAAGATACTTGTAGTCTGAACCACAAACAGCGGAATCAGCAACAAATAGAGTGTTACAACAAGTGTATTAATCGAAAAAATGAGAACAATGTTGAAGAGGAGTTTTCCAAAATACACGATCGCCGGTTGTGTTAGCAATTGAAGTGTCATTGTTGTTCCGCGTTCTTCTTCGCTGACAAATGAACGCGATAAGCCGGACATTGCCGAGAAAAATATTACGACCCACAACATTCCTGCCAGCACATCAGGCGACACCCGCTCACCGCCTATCGAAAAAAGTATGATCGACAGTGTGGTTATAACAAACATCACAAGTGCATTGATAGCATAGCGTGTCCGCAGTTCAGACTTGAAGTCTTTAAAGAACACCGCTGCTGTTTGTTGAATATAGATCATACCTATTTTGTCATCTCTGTGGATGGGCGGCTTGCCTTTGCCGAATAATCAGTTTGCTTTCCTAACTTTCGCCGGGCTTTTAACTCATCAAGATTCAGTATGGTTTCTGCATACGAGAGATCTTCTTGATCGTTGGTGGCAAGAATGAGAATACACTCCGGCTTATTCTCCTCCATGATAGAATACACGGTTGCGATACCATGCCTGTCTAAATTAGCACGGGGTTCATCGAATATCAGTATTTCCGGTTTGTGTAGGAGTGCAAAAGCATATTTTAAGCGCTGTTTCATTCCGCTGGAATATGTCCGCACGGCATCATTGCGTCTTGAATAAAGTAAAATACGATCAAGCATATTATCCACATACCCGGTATCGAATTTTTTACCGCGGATTCGTGCAAAAAATTTCAGGTTTTCATACGCGCTAAACTCATCGTACATCTGAATATACGGTGCCACAAAACCGACATAATTGTGATACTGTTCAAGTTTCACCTCTTTACCCTCGACCGTCAAGGTGACCGCTCCGCGGGTCGGTGAAAGAATGCCAGCAATGATCTTCACCAATGTCGATTTCCCCGATCCGTTAATACCGGTAAT
>SKXH01000213.1 GCA_007128495.1 Bacteroidota bacterium | reverse complement strand
CCGGAAAATTTCAGATCATATACCGGATTGCTCGGTACAGACGGTTTACCACTGGGTGATTTGAGATATTATGATGATCCTACAAGCGTTGAAGATGAGCGTGCTTTTCCGGTTGCGTTCAAACTCGAACAAAACTATCCGAACCCGTTCAACCCGACCACGACGATTAATTTTGCACTTCCCAAGCAGGCACGGGTTACACTCGAAGTGTACAACTTGCTCGGTCAGCGAGTCGCAACACTTGTTGCCGGTGAAGAACTGACTGCCGGACATCATAACGTTGTCTGGAATGGTCGAAATCAAACGGGTCATGCTGTCGCAAGTGGTGTCTACATCTATCGTATTCAGGCAGGTGACTTTACAGATGCAAAGAGGATGATGTTCCTGAAATAAGTATCGTATGGTACGAGTTGTTATCTATGTTCTTACTATACATTGTCAACGGCTCAGGAGTCAAGTGGTAAAAGAGCAACATTCTGCTTGACTCCTGCCGGTGATAAAATCGATTACGACTGGTATGAGTTTTGTCTGTGCTATTGCTTTTTTTGAATTTATTCGTCAATTTAAAGAGTGAGATTAAAATCGTTCGCAAAGTTTGTAACAACGGATTGCTTAACTGTTTTTCCTGTTAATCAATCAGAAACTGATTTCTTAAGAGTGAAGTACCATTAGCTGTTCTAAAATAACAATTTAGTAAATTATCATCTGAAGCTAACCGATCGATCGGAAAAGAACTGTGCTGTCTCGTTGTCGGTTTATCGATCGGCGCCCGAAACGAAATTACATTAGGGTACATCTATGAGGCACAGTGTAGCTTTCCCGTCCGGTATCGCACAAATTAAACACCGGTTAAGATGGTACCTTACAGCAACCAATCAGTATACCCCTTCCTTCAATTCGTTACCTATTTCCTTAAATAAATTTTTCCATTTCTCGTTTATAAAATTTCGAAAGGAGTGATAATTATGACATAATCGTATCAATAAATCATTTTAACTCATTTATTCAATCTCAATTGAAAGGTAAACCAATGAAAAAGTATGGTATAAATATTTTCATATTGCTTCTTACCCTGTTGTTCGTTTTTCCGGCTCAAGCACAATCGGATCCTGTGCCTCTTGCCGGAGAATATTACATCCCGCAAGGTACCCATGATCAGGGTTTTGAAAATCTCGGTGAGGCACTGGCGACATTGAATCAGTTAGGTGCAAGCGGTGCTGTCATATTCTATATCGACGACGATCTGGATGAAAGTGAGAACACTCTTCTGATTTCACGACAGGATCTGACGGAATCCACAAGTCTTCTGATTAAACCTGCTCCCGGAAAAACACCGACAATCACCGTTACACGCGGTGAAGGTGGTGACCGTGCCGGCAGCACCGGATTCTCCATTGAAAGAGCTCATTGGGTTACCATCGATGGTTCCAATGAGGAAGATGGAGATTCCCGAGACCTCACCATATTATTTGATGAAGGTGAAGACGCACCGCCGGGATCTGTCAGTATCATGACTATCTACAGCACGGTTGACAACATAACCGTCAAGAACACTAATGTGACTCACGCACATGGTGAAATGGGACGCGGTGTACTCATAGACAGGAGCGCCGGTCAGGATTCACTTGTTCAGAATGTTACACTTCACAATGTGAGCATCGGTGAAGAAAATCAGGTTATTACGACGGCAGTATTTCTGAACGGTGTTTTCGGTACAGGTGACGATCCGAATCAAGCCGATTTGATGGATAATATCACCATCACCGAATCCAATATCTTTGGAACACGGTGGTGTATCTATGTACAGTCTGCAAGTAATCTGGATTTCCAGGGCAATCATTGTATCATCAACGGCTATTCTGCCGTGAGCACACAGTCGCAGCGAGCCGGTATCCAGTTGCAGCTTGCGAAGGATGCTAATGTGAGCGGAAATACCATTACGTTTGGAGATATCAATTATCAAACGGGTACAGTCGGAATCGGCGGGATATTCCTAAACAGAAACCACGGGCCTCTGTTGATATCCAACAACATGATCAACTTCAGCAATTTGATAAACACCGGCAGTGGTACCGGGTATACAATTGGTGGTATTACATCACATAATCCGGCTGTTATAGGTTTGGACCCTGAGTACCACATCTATCATAATACCATTCTGCTTAATTCACCGGCAGAGGAAGTCGGTAAGCATGTCGGTATAGGTCCAATAGTCGAGGTACTAAGTGGCCGCTTTCATTTCAAAAACAATATTGTAGTCAATCTGAAGGATGCGGAAAATTCATACGCCATCGAAGATTTCCTTGCAGATAACGCGAATGAATTTGCATACATTGAGAGCGACTACAATAACTTGTATGTCACCGGCGATGCCAGCGTAGGTTACTGGGACGGAGAAGCACGGAAAGAGCTTGGCGACTGGCAGTTAGCTTCAGGCCTGGATTTCCATTCTGGTTCGTTTGATGTTGAGTTTGTATTCGATACCGATCTGCGGCTTGCCGGCGAATCGATCGGCAATTTTGCACTGGCGGGTATACCGCTTAAAGCAGTGCCGACCGATATTGACGGTAAGGAGCGCGATCTCGAGTTTCCGTATATGGGCGCTTACGAGGGCGATGTACAACTGGTTCCCGACCGTATCACTATAGGTGAGCCGCCCGGAGGGGATGCATCGTTGTTGCAGCCGTTCCCGCTGGCATTCAATATGGATACCGATTTTGTCGACTGGCGCGGTTTCACATTCTTCCCGTTCGCGGGTGCGGACCTTGCACGTATCGTCAATCCCGATAAATCGGGTCTGAACGAAACCGATTATGTTCTGGAATACACCAAACCTGAGGGCAGCGATGCATGGGCGGGATTCTTCTATCATCTGGAACATCCTG
>SKXH01000081.1 GCA_007128495.1 Bacteroidota bacterium | reverse complement strand
TGAACGGCATCAACGACATCCGAAAAAAGAGCGATCTCAACTATGGGGCGCTGAGTAGGATCGAACTTAAAGATCATCGGGGGATCGACATCCTGCGGTAATTGTCCACGCGCCCTGTCGAGCTGCGTGCTCGCATCCCTGAGAGCAAGATCAATATCCTTTCCGTAATCAAACCGGAGCCGTACATTTGCCCTGCCTTCCCGCGTACTACTGGTTATCTCCACGACATCCTCGGTTGTTGCCATTCGAGATTCAAGGACTTTGGTAACACTTTCCTCCATGACTTCCGGATCGGTACCGGGATAACTTACAACGGCCATTACTACCGGGTACACGATCTGCGGCAGCAGATCGACTGTGAGTGTTGTAAAGAAAAAGACACCAAGAACTATAATTACCGACACAATTGCAAGTGAACCTAATGGGTGCCGGATCGACCACGAACTAAAACTTCTTTTTTCCAAATATTGCTTCATTCTATCTTACCTCTCCGTTATTTGTACTGGAGTCATGTCGCGAAGCGAACCCGCCCCGCGAAGAACAATTTTATCGTCTTCGTCAATTCCATCGATTATTTCAATGTAATCATCTGTGCGCATACCTGTCGTTATTTTTTTATAATGGGCCGTATCATCATTAACGGTATAAACATATCGTTCACCCTGCGGATTGGTCAGGACAGAATTTACCGGGATGACAAGGACATTATCACGCCGTTGAGTTTGAAATTCAACCCGTGCAAATAATCCCGGGAATATACGTTCATCTTTATCGACTAATTCAACCTCAACCGGGATCAACCGGGTATCGGGGTCTGCAGATGGAAACACCCGCCGGATGCGTCCCTGAAATTGATTACCTCCATACGCATCGATAGTAACCGATGCTTCGTCTCCGCGATTGAGATGGGGAGCTTCGAGTTCGGAGACATCCACGCGTATTACAAGGTCCTGGAGGTCGGTTACCGTCAGTAATAGATCGCGTTGCGAAGCAATATCACCGCGATCGACGGCTCGATAGGTTACGACACCTGTTATGGGAGCACGTATCGTGGTATACTCATATAAGGCACGCCGGTATTCGTACCGTGCCTCGGCAATTTCTGCCTGTGCTACAATGTTTTGGTATTCCTGCTGGGAGATGAGATCGCGCTCATAAAGTTGTTCGAATCGTTCGAGGTTTCTATTCGCTTCTCTATAATTTGCCTCGGCTTCACGATATTGAGCATGCGGAATTGAATCATCAAGCTGAACAATGATCTCGCCTTCTGTTACCCGGTCACCTTCTTCCACTTCGATCATCGTTACCTTACCTTCCGTTTGAGCGATTACACGCACTTCATTACGGGAGGCGATAGTACCTGAAGACATTAATGTCGTAGATAATGTTTGCCGTTCAGGAGTTACTACCTCAACCCGCGTCGCCGGCGGTCCTCCCTCCTGTCCTTCAGCATCGTCACTCGAACAACCGCCAAGAAGTGCCATTAAAGAAATAATTGTTACAAACGACAAAAACCTAAATATCATATAAACTCATCCTCATTATTCAATTTATTATAAATTTTCAAACAACATATTGAGTGTTAAGTTCCAATTACTCATAGCGCAGCGAATCGATAACATTCTGACCGGCTGCTTTCCGCGCCGGATAAATACCGAAGAAAATACCGATCGATGCAGCAAACATGAAGCTGAGTACAACGGCCTCAATTAATATCACGGTATTCCATCCGGCGAACCGGGCGAGCATATCCGATGCAAACATACCGCCTGCAATACCGATAATTCCGCCGATAATACTCAACATCACCGCCTCGAGTAAAAATTGGGTCATTATGTCGCGCCGTCGTGCACCTACTGCTTTTCGAATTCCAATCTCACGTGTACGCTCGGTGACCGATACTATCATTATATTCATAATACCTATCCCTCCGACAATAAGCGAAACACCTGCAATGCCAGCAAGCAAGAATGAAAATGTTCTCTGTGTATCCTGAAATGTTTCGATCAGATCCGCCTGATTACGAATTCTAAAATCGTTATCCTGATCCGGCCGGAGGCGGTGCTCCCGCCGCAGCACACGTTCAACTTCAAAGGTTGCCATCTCCATATCATTCTGGGAGATCACCTGAACACTAATGCTGCTCAGATAGTCCCGGCCGAGTAATCTGCGCTGGGCCGTCATCAGCGGGACAAACACCTGTTCATCGGGATTTCTCCATCCGCCCGTACCTTTTTCTTCAAGCACACCGATTACTTGAAACCGTTCACCTGCGATACGAATAGTTTCACCGACAGCGGAGCCGCGACCGTATAATTCAGTAGCGATAGCCGACCCAATTACAGCTACTTTAGCCGCAGCCCGGTTTTCGCTGTCAGTGAAAAATCGTCCATCAACCGGCATATGATTCCTCACCTCCGGATAAAATGGAGTTGTTCCAACAACACGTGCCTCCCAGTTACGATTAAGGTATTGAACCTGCAGGTTTCTTGTCATCTCGGGTACAACTGCATCAATAAATTCGGCCCGTTCAAGAATTGCATCGGCATCGGACACATACAAACGGGCAGTGCCCGCCGCTCTCACCGCGCGTCCGCCGCCGCGTGCCGCACCGGGCTGCACGGTCAACAAATTGCTGCCCATTGACTCCAGGCGTTCCTGAACCGCACGCTGAGCACCTTCGCCGAGTCCGATCATGGTAATGACCGCACCGACGCCTATAATTATACCGAGCATTGTAAGCAACGAACGGAGTTTATTTACCCACAACGAAGTTAAAGCAGTTTTAAAACTTTCAATCAAGCTGAACATTGTGTTCTCTCCATAGTATCAATTATTGAATCCACCGAAACCACCCCGGCTGCGCATTCGTTGCTGCCATTCCATTGCTGCTTGCC
>SKXH01000067.1 GCA_007128495.1 Bacteroidota bacterium | reverse complement strand
GAAACAACTACATTTATCGCTGTACCACGTGCAACGTAATCTCCTGAATCTATCCCCTGTTCTATTATTGTATCCTCAGGATAAAGCGATGACAATTCACGCGTAATAGTTCCCATCGTCAACCCCTGCCGTTCGAGTGTAAATCGAGCATCCCGGACTGAACGCCCGCGGATCGACGGCACCTCGACGAGCTGCTCTCCGCTGCTCACCGTAAGGTAAACACGCCTGCCCGGTTTAACAACAGACTCGGGGGCCGGATTTTGTAATACCACCGTTCCCTTCGGGTACCGTTGATCATATCTTTCATCCGCTTTATGCGGGGTGAAACCTATTTCATCCAGGTATGAATTTGCCTCATCCAATTTCATTCCAACAACGTCGGGCACGGTCTCTGTCGCATCGCTTCTGACATACCAGGGCATAATTACCCTGTCAAACATAAAAACAACCAGGACAAAACCGAGAATCCCGATTATTCCCCAGAGTATGTATTTTTTAATATCCATATTTTTTCTTTGATACAAATTTAATATTTTAATATCTATAATGTAACAAATACGAGTTTAATTGACAATAGGAACACTCGTATCCCTGAAACTCTATAATTATAACGAATGTTTTAAATATATGTTCCACAGTAAACAAGTCATTTTATGATACGGCAAATTTTACTTACTGCAATTGTTATCGGAATGTTATCCTTCGGACTCCCGGCTGCGAACACACAGGTAGTACCCCAACCAAGGATATCATTTGTGATCAATGATCCAACCTTTAATATCTCATTGAGAAGACGCTCATCGATCCGGCAAAAGCGGCGGAATATAATCTACCTCTAAGCCCACCCAGGTGTTTTTGCATTTCATACGTTTTTTTAATATATTGTCGCTCACGTATCTTATTATTTTACAATGTGTTATAATACATGCAAAATAACGACCTTTATCAAGAAGCAGTAAAAGCCAAGGAAAAATCCTTTTCACCATATTCGAAATTCCGGGTAGGGGCAGCATTACTCACAAAATCAGGGAGTGTATACACAGGTTGTAATATCGAAAACAGTTCATATTCTCTCACGATTTGTGCCGAGCGGACGGCGCTTTTTAAAGCTGTTTCTGAAGGTGAAAAATCTTTTTCAAAAATACTTATTGTGTCCGATGCAAATGATTTTATTTCTCCCTGCGGGGCATGCAGGCAGGTTATTTCCGATCTTGCAAGCGATATTGAGATCATTTTAACAAACGTACAGGGAGAGATGCAATCAAAAAAAGTGGACGATCTCCTGCCGTTTGCATTCGGAAAAGCAAATCTATTAACTAACCGGGAATAAATAGTAACATATGACAACACCAACACCGCATCATTCACCCAACGACACAGGATGGATAGAAGCAATTTGCGGATGTATGTTCAGCGGAAAAACTGAAGAACTTATCCGGCGTGTTCGCCGGGCACATATTGCCAAACAAAAAGTTATTGTTTTTAAACCTCAGATAGACACGCGCTATAGCAGCGACCATATTGTCTCACACAGCGAACAAACGCATGACAGCGTAAGCGTTAAAGATGCCAAAAATATTTTAGAAATGGTTGAGGATTACCACGTCGTCGGTATTGATGAGGCACAGTTTTTTTCGCAGGATATTGTAGATATATGCGATACGCTTGCCGACAAGGGTAAACGCGTGATCATCGCAGGACTCGACCAGGATTACCGCGGCAAACCGTTTGAACCGGTACCGCAGCTGCTCGCTATAGCCGAGTATATTACAAAAACCCTTGCTATATGTATGGTGTGCGGTAATCCCGCAGATCGTACGCAGCGTATATCAGAATCCCAGGAACGCGTGCTCGTCGGTGCAAAAGATCATTATGAAGCACGATGTAGAAAATGTTTTAAACCTCCGGATGAATCATCATAAGCCAATAACTATATCGGATCTGCTATGATTATTGAAGACTTACTCAGAGGCGTTCTCGGCATCATTGTTATACTCAGCATTGCGTTTATTGTATCCAACAACAAACGCGCTATCAATTGGCGGCTTATCGGGATCGGTTTGACGCTGCAGATCGTTTTCGCTGTATTCGTTCTAAAGATCAGTTACGGACAGTGGTTCTTCGGACAGATCAGTGCCGTTTTTGTTACCATTTTGAACTTTACGAGCGAGGGGGCTGAATTCGTTTTCGGCGACCTTGCAAAAGGGCCTGAAGAAGAAGACAGCTTCGGATTTTTCTTTGCTTTCCAGGTCCTCCCCACCATTATCTTCTTTGCTTCACTTATGGCTGTATTATATCATCTCAACATAATGCAAAAAATTGTTCAGGGTATGGCGTGGGTCATGGCAAAAACAATGGGAACCAGCGGCGCGGAATCCCTTTCCGTGGCTGCGAACGTATTTATCGGCCAGACCGAAGCTCCGCTGGTTGTACGTCCGTATATAGCCGGTATGACACGCTCCGAATTACTTGCCCTCCAGACCGGCGGAATGGCAACGATAGCCGGAGGTGTGCTTGCGGCATACGTTCAAATGCTCGGATTTGCCTGGGCGCAGGCACAGGGTTGGGAGGTGACCCAGGCACAACAGCTCTTTGCCGGACAATTGCTTGCGGCAAGCGTTATGGCAGCTCCCGGGGCGTTAATAATGGCAAAAATAATGATCCCCGAAACACAGGAGTCCGAAACAAAAGGTGACGTAAAGGTACATGTCGAAAAAACGTCCGTAAACGTGATCGAGGCGGCGGCATCGGGAGCATCCACCGGTATGAAGTTAGCATTAAATGTGGCGGCCATGCTCCTCGCCTTCATTGCACTGCTTGCTCTCATTAACTATTTCATTGGCGGTATTGGTGATATATTCGGGTTTGAAGGGTTGAAACTCGAAACCATCCTCGGCTAT
>SKXH01000120.1 GCA_007128495.1 Bacteroidota bacterium | reverse complement strand
CCGATGTGGTATAACGTTTCGACGGCAATCGGGATGATGATATTCGGTTTTACTATTGCATCTATCTACCGGAGAAATCAGGTTACGACCGTTGGCGAGATGCTCGAAAAATTATATAACAGGCGGACGCGTTCTATTGCATCCATCTGTTTTGTAGCGGCATTCGTAATACTTGCATACCTGCAGCTTCAGGCCATCGGCAGCGTGATGTCTGAAATGCTCGGGATACGTTTCTGGATCGGTGTCGTTGTTGCCGGTGTACTTGTTACCGGCTATGTGATCCGCGGTGGTATCGAATCGATAGGCGCGACCAATTTGATTCATGTCGGTTTAATGTATGCCACTCTGCTTACGGCATACATTGTTGCTATGATTAAGATCGGCGGATATGAAGGATTGTTCATTGAACTCGGACGAGTCTCAGATCCCGAAACCGTTTCACAATTTCGCAGTCCGTTTTCTGCCGGACTCGCCCCGATAGCGGCATGGCTTCTCGGAGGTATATTATCGGGGTTTGCATCACAGGCCTCGATTCAACCGGTATTTGCCGCAAAGAATATTACGGTGGCAAAATGGTCGGCTATCCTCAGCGGAGTAATCATTGCCCCGCTCGGTGTTATCGTTGCGACGCTGGGTATGGTGCGGCGCACGGAATTTTTCGGCTCTGAGGAGATAACCTCGTTGAAACAGGCACTCCCGAATTTATTGATGAATCCGGATTTCATACCGCCGTGGGTCGGTGCACTGGGCATTGCCGGAATTCTCGCCGCCATCCTCTCCACCGTAGGGCCTGTCATGTTTGCCATAAGCACGATTTTAACAAAAGATATTTATCATCGAATTATTAAGGAAGATGCGACCGATGCACAGGTACTCCGGATGTCCAGGATTTTAACGGTCGTTGTCGGTGTGGTGGTTATACCGATGGCAATCTTTTTCCGGGGAGCAATTTTAGATGCTGCATATATTACGTATGCGATACGGGCATCTGCGGCGGTGGCGGTGTTGTTCGGTATCTACTGGATGCGTGATAAGATGCCGGTACCAACTCCGAAGGCGGTCATAACTGCATTGATAAGCTCAACGGCGGCAAGCATATTATTCGTTGTTTTCGAACCACAGATAACCGCAGTGCTCGGCTTTACGGTCGATAAAGTATATGCGGCACTGTTCTTTGCACTGGCTTCAATTCTGATCGTTACCCCGTTAACGAACGGTGAGGAACGGGGCCCGGGTATTGAGCGGTAATTAAGTGGGAATATTAAAACAAAAATATCTGAATAATTGAAAAGCCGGATCACTGAAAAATATTCTCACTAAATGATCATATCATTCCATATACCTACGTGTTATAAGTATGCTCCTGCGTTTTCTCCTCCGGCGCTTTATACTCGAGTCCTTTCGGAAAGTAATACATCAGTGCCTGCTGAATATGAAACTGATGTTTCTCGGTAAAACCGATAGTATGATATGAACGTTCTATCTTCTCTTCTTTTTTTTCATCCTCCGCGTGTTTATCCTTCTTCTTATCCGCTTTAGCGCCTCCTTCCCGTTTTTTCCGGTACCGTTCTTCCTGCTTCTTTTGTTCCAGTTTTCTCTGATATTCACGTTCTTTCGCAAGACGGTCTTCAACCACTATTTTCTCTTCGCCGGCCTCATCCCGTTCTTTCTTAATATCTGCTTTCGTACTCGGCTGGTCAATTTCTTCAAGAGATTCAAGTTCCCGCTGGATACGCTCAAAGAATCCGCTTGCTTCCGTAATTTTTTTCTCGCGTGCGGAAGTTATTTCAAGTTTGTATTCATTACCTTCCTGTACAAACGCCATCTTTTCGATTTCATCCCACGTGAGTCCTTTGCGGGAACGGCCGAGATAGATGCCATCCCGGCCGATAACATTGATGAATGTTAACTGACTGAGCATACCTCCGAACCCGATGAGCAGTGCCGATAGGGCGGAGAGGAGCGCTTCAGACCGTATATAGATCGCAATAATAAGGGCGAGTAATGCAATGATTATGTAGATGATCGTCCGCGTTTCTTCGGGTGAGATCCACCGCACTACTATTTCACCCTGTCCCCAGTCACGGTTTATTGTGTACAGGCGGTATGCCTGTATAACGATCAATGCACCGAACGCTCCGAGTATGATTACAAGTAAAAATGAATATTCCATAATATCTATCCTTTTGGTACAACGACATCATACCATTGTTTTTTCTCCCGCTCGCCGACTTCGTCGATGTGCATATGTTTGGTCTCGGTATATTCCTTTAATCCGTCTAAACCAAATTCCCGGCCAATGCCGCTCTGCTTATAGCCGCCGAACGGTGCTTTCTCTGACATCAAATGCCATTCGTTGATCCATACCGTTCCTGCACGAAGCTGCCGGCCGATGGATTGGGCCTTTTCTTTATCTTTCGACCAGACACCAGCCGCAAGACCGTATATCGAATCGTTCGCCATCCGAACCGCATCATCGACGTTTCTATATGTTATAACAGAAAGTACCGGGCCAAAAATTTCTTCCTGGGCAATGGTCATTTTGTTATCGACGTTCGAAAAAATGGTCGGCTCTACAAAGTACCCCTGTTGTAATTTCTCATCGTCTGGTATTTTCCCGCCGATCAATATCTTTGCACCTTCATCGGTTCCTTTTTTAATATAGTCCAAAACACGATCTTGCTGCTTTTTAGAGACGAGCGGACCGATATCGGTTGCTTTATCCATTGGATCTCCGATAACCAACTTTTTGGTTTTATCAAGTAGTTTACCGAGAAAATCCCCGGCTATGGTTTCAGGCAGGAACAAGCGGGTACCCGCTTCACAACACTGTCCTTGATGGTAAAAGATTGCGTACATTGTTCCATCGAGAGCGATATCCATATCCGCATCGTCGAGGATAATGTTGGCGGATTTGCCTCCGCATTCAAGTGTACAGCGTTTCATCGTTTCCGAAGCCATTGCCATGACTTTGCGGCCGATCTCGGTCGATCCGGTAAAAGCTATCTTGTCAACCGCCGGATGTTTGACCAACGCTTCACCGGCCTGCTCGCCGTAGCCGGGGATAATGTTCACCACCCCGGGTGGAAAACCGATCTCGTCGATTATCTTTGCAAGCTCCATTGCCGTTACCGGTGTTTCTTCCGACGGTTTGAGCACGACCGTGTTGCCTGCGGCGAGTGCGGGACCGAGTTTCCAGATAGCCATTTTGAGGGGGAAATTCCACGGTATTATAGCGCCGACTACGCCTATGGGTTCACGTACTATAATATTTTTGCTGAAGCCCGGTTTGTTTAATCCTTCAACGGGTTCCGACAGATCGTGTGCCGCCAGTTTCGAGAAGTAATATACAGCCCGTGCGCTGAGATATACGTCTTCTTTGGCTTTCCGGTACGTTGACCCTGAATCCATTACCTCAAGCTTCACGAGGTCCTTAAATTTATCATTAATCTTATCCGATACCGCTTTGATCATAGCGCTCCGCTCGTCGCCGCTCATCTTAGGCCATGGTCCTTCATCAAATGCTTTGCGTGCAGCGGCAACCGCTTTATCCACATCCGGTTGAGTAGCGCTGTCGACGCGTGCAACCACAGATTGATCAAACGGATTGAGCGATTCAAATTTTTTACCTTCGACCGATGTAACGAACGTACCGTCAATGTAAAGCTGATATTCCTGCATAACTTCCTCCCGTTTTTTTTATTCTTTAGAATTTATAAACAGTGAATATAAGGATCATCAATAAAAAGATTGCTTGAATACGGGTATACTGGCTTTGCCTGTTGTGTACCCGTATGAGTTCGCCGGGTAATTTCGGATTATCTTTTCCGTCGATAAGATCGTTATATATTTCACGGCGTTGCTTACCTACATTCATAGATGAATATGCTCCGGTAACAACCATCACAATAAATATTAATAGTTTACCGGTAAGCCAGCCATGCGTGAATATGCCGTAGCCGTACATACCCATCATTAAAGTCCCGCTGATAAGTAAAATCAGCGCCGCAATAGGTGAAAGTAAACCGATGCGTGAAACGATTTTTGCAAGCATCAGTGCATCTTTATATGACTCGGCTCTTCGGATGTAATATTCGAGTATCGGTGTGGCGATCAGTACGCTGATAATCAATCCGAAGCCGAGGAGATGGAGTAAATGATATATTTCTAACATAGTGGTATCTTTAACAATTGTGAGTTAATTTTGTTCGAATTTTATTTTAGCTGCCACGATCTGTGAAAGATGGTGTTTGCAATGCTGATTTGCACCTTCGAGTAAATTGTGCAGCGTGAGCGTGCCGTGTTCCGGGTGTTCGCCGGTCCGATTCCACGCATCTGCAGGAAGGTTTTGCAGAATGTTTGCCAGCGAATTACGTGACAATCCGAAAAGTAAAATCGTTTCTTTGGTATCCCATTCCGGGTAGTTCAAACGCTGTGCCCAGGCATCCTGATCGAATTTCATAAGCTGCGGATTGTCCTCTGCAATTACCTTTTTCATTCGTACCGAATAGTTCAATTCGGTATCGACCATGTGGCACAGGATTTCTTTGATAGACCATTTATCCGGTGAAGGTTTTTTAATCAGAATATCATCGGGAACTCCCTCAATGACTTCTTTCAAAGCAACAAACATCGCTATATAATCCTTCAGGTCATCTTGAATTGATTTATTTGCCATACGGTAATCCCTTCCATTTAATTATGATACACGTTCAATAATAGTTGCTATACCTTGTCCTACGCCGATACACATTGTAGCCAAACCGTAGTGTGAGTTTTTACGCTGCATAATATATAACAATGTTGTCATTATTCTCGCGCCGCTGCAGCCGAGCGGATGACCGAGTGCAATCGCACCGCCGTTGATATTGGTTCGTTCGTGTTCGAGTCCGAGGTCTTTCATCACGGCAAGCGATTGAACGGCGAACGCTTCATTGAGTTCGATTATGTCTATATCGTTGAGCGATACGTTTGCTTTTTTCAGCGCTTGCTGTGTTGCCGGTACGGGACCCAGACCCATATAGCGGGGATCGACGCCTGCCGTTCCTGTGGCAATAATTTTTGCTACGGGGCTAAGATTATATTTTTTTATGGTATCTTCATTAGCTATCAAGATGCACGCTGCGCCGTCATTGAGAGCGGATGAATTGCCCGCGGTGACCGTTCCCCCTTTCCTGAATGCAGGCGGAAGAGTGGCTAACTTTTCAATCGTTGTATCCTTGCGCGGACCTTCGTCTTTTTCGATAACAAGTGGATCGCTTTTCTTTTGAGGAATTTCCACCGGCACGATCTCATTTTTAAAGTAACCGCTTTCCTGTGCTTGCACCGCACGGCGGTGGCTTTCCAGTGCAAAAGCGTCCTGATCCTCGCGGGTAATTTTATATTTTTCGTATATGTTTTCCGCCGTCTCTCCCATACTTTCGAGCGGAAACTTTTTCTTCATAGCCGGATTCGGAAAGCGCCATCCGAGGGCGGTATCATACGCAGTTAAATTGCCGAATAGCGCTTTACCACTCACGTTTTTCGGTATCGCATATGGTGCCCGCGTCATACTCTCGACACCGCCGGCTATCAGCAGCGATGCATCGCCCGACCACACTGCACGGGCGGCCTGATTGATCGCGTCGAGACTTGAGCCGCACAACCGGTTTATAGTTGTGCCGGGGATTGCATACGGTAAATCTGCAAGCAGCAATGCCATACGCCCGATATTTCTGTTATCCTCACCTGCCTGGTTTGCGCATCCCCACATCACATCGTTAATTGCATCAGATGCAATACCCGTTCGCTCCACAAGTGTTTTGATAGCAAGGGCGCTGAGATCGTCGGGACGAACATCTTTTAAAATACCGCCGTATCGTCCGACAGGAGTTCGTAATGCATCAACAATGTACGCTTCGGTTTTCTGCATATTTTTTAATGTAACAAAATTCGGCTTGAATGACAATTGTATTTGTTTTTTAGGATTAGTATATATATTTTAAAAGATTATAGCTTCTATGAGTTTAATTCAGACCATTCACTGCTTTTTTATTCCATTCATTCTAAGGAGAACACGATGAACCTGCGTTCCATACTTGCTGTACTCATGATTATTTCTTTATCGATGTTATGTACGAATATCAATTTTGCTAACAATTCAGAGGATCAGGCCGCACCTTTATTTAACGAAATAACCGGGTTTGAGTTCGGAGAGCGAATCACACAGCATCACGAAATGGTGCAATACCTTCAAGCCGTAGCGGAAGTTTCTCCGCGGGTGACGTTACTACGACAGGGACATTCCTGGGAGGGAAGAGAATTACTGGCAGCCATTGTAACATCAGCGGAGAACCACGAACGGCTTGATGAGATTAAACAAAATGCACAACGGCTCGGTGATCCGCGCCGGCTTCCGGAAGGCGACGTAGATCCGGTTATAGATAACCAACCGGCAGTAGTTTGGCTGGGTGGTTCAATCCACGGAACCGAACTATCGGGTGCTGAAGGTCTCCTCAAGTTATTCGAACGGTTAACCACCTGGCATGATGAAGAAACGATGAATATCTTGCGTAACACCGTTATCCTGTTCGATCCGATATTAAATCCCGACGGGCGTGATGCGCACGTTTATTATAATATGCAACGCCGGGGATGGGAAGAGAAACCCGATCGCGATGATTGGAATAATGATACCAATTGGTGGGAGGGAGTGAAATTCCGGACGGGACATTATTTCTTCGATACCAACCGCGACTGGTTTGCACATACACAGGTCGAGACGCGGTACCGGGTGCCGGTTATTCAAGAATGGCGTCCGCAGGCCGGTGTCGATGCTCACGAGATGGGACCCGACGTAGAGTTTTACTTCGACCCGCCGACCGAGCCGGTGAGTCCATACTTTCCGGATTATGCGATGGATTGGTTTGAGGTTTTCGGCAGAGCGCATGCCGATGCTTTCGATGAGCATGGATTTGAATACACTAAACGCGAGATGTTTAATTACTTCTATCCCGCATATACAACGTCGTATCTAAGTTATCAGGGCGCGACAGGTATGTTATATGAACAGGGATCGACACGGGGACTTGCCATTAAGCGTGCCGACGGTACTGTGCGCACACTTGCCGATGCACTTGAACAGCAATTTGTCGCATCGTTGGCGCTTGTTCAAACGGCGGCAAACGAGCGTGAGAATTTGCTCAGAGATTATTATAATGCGCATCGTGCAGCGATCGATGACGGTCAAGAGGGTATACGACGATATATAATAATGCCGGACGGCGATCCGTATCTTGTTGCGGAAGTGGTAAATTTATTGATCCGGAATGGAGTGGAAGTACACCGGCTCAACGATGATGTTCAATTATCAAATGTCCGCGACAGAGGAGGTGAATCGGTAGGGGGAATAACAGTTCGTGAAGGAGCGTATATCATAGAAGCGGCACAACCCCGTAATGGTCTTATCAGAACGCTGCTTGAACCTGAGGTGCCGATGCCCGAAGATTTTTTGGAAGAAGCGCGGGAACGTGTTGACCGGGGAGAGAATCCGCGTTTCTACGATATTACTGCTTACTCGCTCCCGTTATTGTTTAACTTGAATGCATACAGCGCAGCCGACGGCCGTTCCCTCAATGCCGATTTGTTAACCGAAGAGATTGAATCATTCGCATCATTACCGGAGCGGGAAGCACGATATGCATATCTCATCGACGGCAAGCAATCACGCTCCGTCTCTGCTCTGTATCACCTGCGCGATAAAGGATACCGGGTTGCAATGATGACCGAAGAGACTAAAATACAGGGACTCGAATTTGCACGCGGTACAGTTGTTATAAGAGTTAATCAGCCCAAAGATGGAGTGCACGATGCGGTACAGGAGATTGCCGAACGATTCGACCTTGATGTGCGGGGAGTCGATACAGGTCGTGCCGAACCCGGCTACACCGCTCCGGGTTCACCGACTACAATCGATTTTCGAAAACCTGAAATAGCCATCGTTGCCGAATATCCCGTATTTGGATATTCATTCGGATATGCACGGTATACGCTTGACCGGCTGTACGAAATACCTCACACGGTCATCCGCGCACCTTCTTTGAGAAATATGAAACTTGACCGGTTTGATGTGATCATATTGCCGACGGTCTCGGGAGGTATGTTTGCTCGTGAAATTGGCGAAGAGGGAATCGAGCGATTCAAACGCTGGGTACGTGACGGCGGTACCCTTGTTACGATTACCGGCGGTGCAACCGATTTCGTGCGTGAGCAAATGGAATTGACTTCGCTCAAATCATGGTATGATTTCGAAGAGCATGAAAATAAACAGCGGTTTTCAGTGCCGGGTGCGATATTCCGTACCCATATAAATACCGATACGTGGATGACGGCAGGACTCGATGAAGAATTGCCTGTTCTTGTGAACTCGGCAAATATATATCTCCCGGATGAGGGACCGCCTTCATCGGCGCGTCGTGTTGTCGTGTCGTATGCTGAGGAAGATCTGCTGTTTGCCGGCCATGCGTGGGAGGAGTCACTTGAGCGAATGCCGGGTGGTGTGTTTGTTTACGAGGAACGGGTGGGTAGCGGTCGTGTCATTGCTTTTGCAGAGGAAGTTAATTACAGAGCATATTTCCGGGGTGCGAACCGTTTATTTTTGAATGCGGTAGTGGTGGCGCCGAGCGCTCCGTAGGGGAATTGTTTATAAGGCAAAACTATTGTGGGCAAAATGATTTTAAAAAACTGTCATGACCCAAATAGTTTTGCCTTATACGCTTTTCACATCTCCGGCACCAACCGCCAGTTTTCCTCATATACATCCTCCGGTCTGATCTCACCTTTTTCACGCAGAAAATCAACGATCATACCCCGTACCGATCTGTCGATCTCTTGTAATACTTTTGCATCGGCAAGCATATCAAATCCACCGCCGCCGACTGCACGGTACGAGTTAATTGCCATCGTGAATACATCGTCATCGGCGACCGGTACACCGTCGCGCGTTAACTCAACAACGCGTTCGCCAACCGGATTACGGAGATCGAGTGTGTATTCCACACCTGCTAGCATATCATAGTTATAGCCCGGCCAGTCGGGATTGACTTCAGCAGGTTGCCCGTCTTCTGCCTGCAGATAGTATTGTGATGTATATTCAAGGTACTCCCGCACCTGCTTACCGGTAACCTCCATCTTATAAAGTGTATTTTCAAAAGGATACAGTTGTGCAATATGTCGGAGCGAAATATCGCCGGGGCCGAATTCAACCTGTGTATCGAATGCCGCCGCTGCTGAGAGTTGCGCACCGGTTTCTTTTTTCTGAACATGCTGTATCAAATCGATAACCGGGGTATCTTCGATGCGGCTTCGTTCTGCACTCCATAGATCGGGTGTGGTTGCGATCGGTTGATTAACGTGATCACGCACCCGTTCATGTGCATCCTCCACGAGTTCGACCAAACCACGATGCGGTTCTGCATGGGCAACCGGTAGTACTTCAGACTTTTGATCGATTACTTTCCATTTCGCAGTGCCTTCATCAAATGATATTGTTAATGTGGAAACACCCACATAAGCTGCTCGTCCGCCTGCCATAACTATACCTACATCACGGCCATCAGGTCCGGTAATGGTTGTACTCTCAATTATCCTGTGGTGGTGCCCGAGAACAAGGTGATCGATTCCTTCAACCGTTTCTCCCAACTCCCGTCCATAATTCTCCTCGCCGATATCAGCTATACCATACGTCGATCCGCCCTCTAAGCCGGTATGAGCAAGTACAATCACGACATCGGCACCTTCATCTTTAACTTTCGGTACAAACCGTTTGGCAGCTTCGACTCCGTCAACA
The DNA here is from genome assembly GCA_007128495.1 of Bacteroidota bacterium. GTDB lineage: Bacteria > Bacteroidota > Ignavibacteria > T3Sed10-11 > T3Sed10-11 > T3Sed10-11. The sequence goes on along the minus strand of SKXH01000120.1, from coordinate 1,241 downwards.
AAATCCAACCGGTTTTCCACACGGGGCCGGTTCCAGACCGCAGTCCCCGGAGTATTTAATCCGACGATTCCAATTTGTAAATCGCCGAATGATCGTATGATGTATGGTGTATATGCAGGTTCATCCGTACCGTGATGATACATATTCGCACCGATGATCGGTGTTTCCGTTTCCCGTATCCTTTGATTGAGCAGATCGACACTGAAGTCAAACTCGTGATTACCGAGAACAACTGCGTCATACTGTATGTAGTCAACAGCTTGAAGAAATGGGTGCGGCAACGTGGTATCTACCGTTGCATAATATTCGACCAGCGGACTTCCCTGCAGCCAGTCTCCTCCGTCGAGTAATAATGTAAAATCGTGCTCATTACGAACCGAATCGATAATTGTTGCTGCTTTTACCAGCCCGTACCGTTCATCCGGTGAATCGGAATAATAATCCCACGGCATGACCCAGCCATGTACATCGGTGGTCGACATAATGACGAGATCGAGTGTGTCGGGTAATGCGGCATCGGTAATCGGTGTTCTGTCGTTATCGCCGCAGCCGGTGATAATCAAGGAAATAAATAGTGAAAATATGCAGATATATGTTTTCATAATGAGTATAGGTATAATTGGTGTACTCTGTGGCGAATATTCTTGTTAGAGTTATTTCAATAATGTAAGTAATTATTGACTTATTGCAAAACATTTATTATATTTATTTAGACTTAATCTAAATAAATATAATCGAAACACCCATTATAAACAAGAATACACATCACGATATGCTCGCCGGTAAGAAATCGATTCAACTTAATAATATCATTGTACTTTTCCTGATAATTTATTCACCCTACCACGTAAGGAGATTCTCAAATTCCATTCGACAAGGCGTGGGGAGAGATATTATATGGTATGTACCGTTTCCTGCCGGCTGCGGATGTGCTGTTATCATTCGTATGGAGACAACCAATGAGAGAAATATTAATAATTATACTTATTTATTCCCTAATTATTCCCTTAACAATAGTAAGTGGAGAGACTCCTGCAAATCAATATTCATTATCGGGAAGTGTGATCGATCAATCCACGGAAGCACCGATGATCCGCGCATCAGTTTATATAGTTGAATTACAAAAAGGAACTATAACCGACCGCGACGGCAATTTTAGTATTGAAAGAATTCCACAAGGTACTTATACCTTACGCATACAATTTGTTGGATATCATACGGAAGAAAAAGAAATAAACGTG
>SKXH01000178.1 GCA_007128495.1 Bacteroidota bacterium | reverse complement strand
TCATTTGACGCCAATCATCCGGTTTTCGCTGCACCAACACTTGCTGGGTAACATTCAACGGTACGGTGAATTCCACACGTTCGCGCCGGTTTGCCGTTATGGTCAAATTGTAGGCAATTAAATCACCCTCACCGTTTTCAAGCATTTCGATCATTTCGCCGATATCCCGTGCTAATGTAATGTTGACCGGTAGATCCAGATGATCGCTCAGCATTTGCAATAACTCATATTCATATCCCATAGGTTCACCGCGATAGATAAAATAGCTTACCGGACTGTAACTTGTTATTGCCACCAACTCTCCCCGTTCACGAATTTCGGGAAGATCGATGCTCTCTTCTTCCGGCGCACAACCCGCTACAAGCAACAAGATTACGCCAACACCCATTGCGAATCTAAGATTGAACATAGAAAAGTCCCCGGAGTTTGTTTTGGAATAACTAATATTTAAAAATTATGCATTATCCAATTAAATAACAAATCATAATTATCCGGCCTTTATTTCCCCGGATCATTGAGAACCATTATACGAATCTTTTTGAATTTCCGTTCTGAATTTCGGCAGCCCATCGGGATAATTTTTCTGGACGAAATCGATTAATTTTTCGCGCACTTCACATCTCAATTCCCAGGCGGTTCCGGAATCGGCGGCACTCATTAATGCCCGTACTTCAACGGTGCGGTCATTGGCATCCGTTGTATGAAGCCGCCAAACTTTACCATCCCAATGTTCCGATTGCTCCAATATTCTGCCGAGTTCTTTTCGAATTTCATCAATCGGTACGGTGTAATCGATATACAGAAAAACCGTGCCGAGTATATCCGCCGAGGTGCGTGTCCAGTTCTGAAACGGCCGTTCGATAAAATAACTGATCGGTAAAACCAAACGCCGCATATCCCATATCGCAACAACGACATACGTAAGCGTTACCTCCTCAATACGCCCCCACTCGTTCTCGACTATCACGACATCATCAATGCGTATTGGTTGGGTGAGCGCGATCTGAAAACCAGCAAGAACATTCGCGATAGTCCGTTGAGCAGCAAATCCGATAATAAGCCCGGCAACACCGGCAGATGCAAGAAGACTTGTTCCGACATGTCTGAAGTTTTCAAAATTCATCAGCACTGCAGCCAACGCGAACACACAAATAACAAATATGAATATCTTACGAACAATATCCATTTGGGTAAATATTTTCCGCGCTTCGAGGTTATCTTTCACATCGATTTTATACCGGTGTAAAATTATATCCTCTAATACATTTGTTATGCGTATCAATAACCACGCAACCGATATTATTAAAACCGTGCTGAGTATTATGGCAAGATAATCAACCACCTGCGAAGGTATAGTAATCGAATGAGCCGGTATGCTGATCCGAACCGCAATCACCGGCATAAGTAATCGTAACGGCGCGCGTAAATGTTTCAGTATTGAATAATCGAGCACCTGATCGCGCCGGCGGGCGATTCTTCTGATAACCTGAAAGAGCACAAAGTGAAATACCAATCCTATTACGAACGCTATTGCAATAAATGCGAATGACCACAAATACGTTTCGAGGTTCTCGAAAATTTGCTCCATAAAAATCTCCTGCGTGCAAATAAGAAACTTATATACCTGTTAATTATAATTGATTATGTATCCGGTAATATACAAGATTCATCCTGCATGTAATCGAACGGCATCGATCTTCTCGGGTTCGGTGCCGCGCCACTCGGCAATTTGCTCTATTATTAATTTCCGTATTCGTTCGCGAAGTTCTTCTGCATCACCGGCAGTCAAACCTTTTGTTTCTATCGGCGGTAGAATTTTTAAAAATATATCGCGTGGCTTTCCGAACTTCCACGAGCGTTTCGGCAGGCAATCACGCGATCCTTCGACCACAAGGGGCAGTATCGGTACCTGGGCCCGAATCGCAAGCTGAAAAGCTCCATCGGTAAAACGGTGCACCAATCCATCGGATGAACGCGTCCCTTCAGGGAAGAATATCACCGAACATTTTTGCATCAGATATCGATAGGCCTTTATAAACGATTGCGCTGCAGCACGTTTATTTTTCCGATCCACCGGTATATCACCGGACATACGAAGCATCCAGCCAATAACCGGCAGTTTGAATAATTCCGCTTTGGCAAGCCATTTCATTTCCCATGGTAAGTTTGCAATTAACGGAATATCAGCAAACGATTGATGATTGCTCACGATCACATACGGCCGCCGCAAATCTATTATGTATTCTCCAAATATCTTTAGTTTCCAGAGGGGGTTGGCTTTTGTCATTACCATTCCGAGCCGGCGAAACCATCGACCCGTGGTATACCGTACCGGATCACGGTCGAACAAACGGATCATCGTAAGAAACGGTAACCACAAAAGGATCAGCAAAGACGCCGATATCCAGATCCACAATGAACGTAGTATATCTACCATAGATTTGCTTTCCCTTATTGAGACACATTTATTAAAAAAGTATTTGAAAGACGCATAGCTTCAGGTAATCTTACAATTCGTTCACCATCCGGATAAATTATAGTTTTTATCCGGTACGTACCGGCAATTTCCTCCTCATCTTCAAGTACCGTCAGATCGACCGGAAAGGATCTGCTTTCCCCGACAGAAAATGTTTCAAACATATCAACATCCGGGCAAGCCGGTATAAAAACAGTATTCCATTCCACACCCACCTGCCGCTGAATTTCAAAATACAGATTATTGGCACATAAGCGGATATCAACCGGATTTTCAGATTCATTACTGATCGTTACCGTAGCAGTTGCAGGGAACGTGTAATCCTCTTCATCAGTTTCTACCCTTACATCCCATACAAAATTTATCGGATTTTCGCAGGCAGAGAACAGAAAAAATATTGTGAGTACAGGAATGATTTTTATCATAATGTGTTATAATATAATGAAAGTCATATAGAATGCAACTTTACGTTTTGACTTTCGTATGAAAAAATAGTACTTTATAAACGGGGAACCGACCCTCCTCTTAACAATAGACCCATACTTTATGGTAGACCACTACCACTTTAAAGTGATGAGCCGATATTAACGACGCGGGAGCTTGATATGATAACCGTAGAACATCCCTTAAGAAATAAAAAAGAATATTTTGATACCATAGCTGAAAATTGGACAACACAATATACAGACCAAGACTCGGAAGTTTTACAATATACCATTCACGAGATACTTAATGAAGCACCGGGGAAAACAATACTTGATATCGGCTGCGGCGCCGGTATTTCTTTTCCGTTCCTCGATAATTACAATGTTATAGCTTTTGATCTATCCTCAAGGATGATTGAACAGGCGAACCGAAATAGAACACCGTCCATCGACTTATTGCTCCAGGCGGATACCCATCGTATACCGCTCAAAGACGAGACGATCGACGGTATCATAGCGCTTGCAGTATATCCACACATAATAGATAAAGCCGTTTTCCTTGACGAGTGCTACCGGGTACTACGTCCGGGAGGCAGCTTCGGCATTATTCATCTGCATCCCTCACACGAGATCAACCGTATCCATCAAGAAGCGGGCGATGCATTGGAAGATGATTTTCTGCCGGATCCTCCCGAAATGATACGGCAACTCGAAGCAACTAACTTTGCACCGGTTAGAATCGACCACGATAATTTCTATTTTATTTTATCAAAAAAATTTGATAAAGTAAACTAACCCGTCAATCATTGAATTCGCTTTGCCACCTGTGCAATACGTTCACCGAGCAATCGACTATCGTTGAGTTCATAGTCATCGACACCGTCGTGCGGCTCGGTGTCGGTCATAGACGTTGCACCGAAGGTACCCCATGCTTCGTATAACGGACCGGCGATTATCATGCCGTTGTTCATCATTGCCATTAGCATTGAAATAACAACCAACTCCTGGCCGCCGGTTCTGCTGCCTCCTGAACAGAACGCACCTCCTACTTTGTCGAACAACGACAGTTCATATTCGAAATACCATTTGTCGATAAACTCTTTCATCGGCGTCGCAACGTTCGCATAATAACTCGGCGAACCGAGAATAATACCGTCGGCCCTGATAAGATCGTTCTTTACAACCTCGTCGGTTGTTTTGATAACCGCTGCCGCTCCCTCAACCGATCGCACACCCTCGGCAACGGCTTGTGCCATCTTTTCGGTATTGCCCGTCATTGAATAATACACAATGAGAACATTAGTTTCGTTCTCATCCGCAACGACAGGTGAAATTAAAAAAGCGACTAAAATTAGTAAGATAATCGGCATAGGAAGATCCTTTCGGATTATTTTATGATAAAGAAAAGTGCTTTGCAAGTCTGTTCACTCATCAAATGTTTTCCGGAAATTATCCGGAATTGCGACCGGTTTTCTTTCCTCATAATCGAAAAACACAATGCCGGTTTTCACCCGTGCGACTTCTTTGCCCGTGTCGTTATTCGAGACGCGGTACACTATATCGCAGCTCATTCTGCCAAGGTCGGTCACAGCTATATCAATGCGGAGCGTATCCCCGTAAAACACTTCCGATTTATACACTACTGCCGCATCGGCCATGATGATGCTCCACCCCTCGATATCGATTTCCGTATATCCATAGTGTTTTAAAAATTGCAGGCGGGCTTCGTGTACAATCGAAAGCAGCGCATCGTTGCCGAGATGTCCGCCGTAATTAATATCGGTAATGCGAACGGTCACCGTCGTCGAGAAAACAAATGATTGGGGCAGGTCTATCTTTATTCGGGCCATAGGTTTTAATATATGAAAATTTGGTGAAAATGTTGACAATTTATATTGATTGAGTTGCTCTCAGAACAATACCACTGAAATCCGTTTCGATTAACCCCAATATAAAAGGAAAAAATCAAGTGCACATCATCGAGCTCAAAGATTTACTAATGTGTTAAAAATAGGCCTAAAAGATGTGGCGAGGAAACGGGCAGGATTTTGGATCTTTCGATAATCGCTCCGCAACTTATAAACAGACATAATCCGTCGCATCTGTAAAGGTAAAACCTGAATTCACCTACCGATCAAAACGGTCCCCACGAAAATAATACCGGTGGTATTAACAGTAATAATCCCAATATGAAAAAGATTATTTGATACGGCAATATCCATCGTGCCCATACATCCCATGGTATTTTCGATAAACCGAGCACACCCATTAAAACCGGCGCAGTCGGTACGATCATATTGGTAAAGCCGTCACCCATCTGATATGCAAGGACGGCGGTCTGCCGCGTGATGCCGACAAGATCGCTCAGAGGTGCCATGATGGGCATTGTCAAAGCCGCCTGTCCGCTTCCCGATGGAACAAAGAAATTCACAAGTGCCTGCGTCAGGAACATCAATTGTGCAGAAAATATCGGATGACCGAACGCTATTACCTGTGATAACCAGTTGAGGATCGTATCTATGATCTGACCGTCCTGTGCAATAATGAGGATACCGCGGGCAAAGCCGATCATCAACGCAGGTCCGACCAGATCGCTTGCTCCTTTAATAAAAGATTCAGCCAGTTGATTGACACCCAGCCGCCCTATAAAACCGGCAACAATACCGACACCCAGAAATAACGCCGCCATCTCGGTAATGTACCAATCGTACTGCGTAACACCGATAACCAGTCCCACCAGCATCGCACCGAGTACATACAGTACCCACTTTTTTCTCGATGACATAGTTTCATTAACGACGACATCGTTCTCGGTAACGGGCCACTTTTCCTTATCGAATTCATACACCAAACTTATTTCCGGATTACTCTTGACCTTTTGCGCATACCGCATAATGAGAAGTATTCCGACGATCGTCAGGAAGAGCCAGATTATGATGCGGTACTCCATACCGGAGAACGTCGGCAATTCGGCAATACCATGGGCGATACCAACGGTAAAGGGATTCAGGAACGCCGCAGCAAACCCGATATGAGCGGCGACGTAACACATCGCAACACCGGTTATTGAATCATATCCCAGCTTACGCGCCAGCGGTATAAACACCAGAACAAACGGGATGACCTCCTCGCTCATCCCGAACGTCGCCCCGCCGAGACTGAACACCAGCATCACGATCGGTATCATCATCTTTCGCATAAACCGACTTCGGGTATGCGCCGAAGCTATTGCATTGATCACCGAGGTAATTGCACCGGTCTTTTGTATGATCGAAAACACGCCGCCGATGATAAGCACGAAGCCGATGATATACGATACGTCATTGATACCCCTCGCCGGCGCCATAAGCAGCTCGCCTATCCCCTGCGGATTTCTTTCAGTGTACTCGAACGATCCCGGGACGGCTACCTCGCGCCCCTCCTTTTCCTCGTAAGCATATTCCCCGCCGGGTATGAACCACGTGAGTATGGTTGTAACAATGGCGACACAAAAAATTAATACAAGCGTGTTGGGTACTTTAAACTTTTGTTTTGTCACGCGATGCTTCCTTATCTATGACTGATTCTGCAATTGCGGCATGGAATACAAGTTCCGTTGTCTTGACAAGATCTTCGATATAAATAAACTCTTCGTTACTGTGCGGTTGCTGTGCCCCGATGCCGAAATTAATTGCCGGTATCTCCTGAGCATTGAATGCATTTGCATCGCTACCTCCGGTATAGCGTATCGGATTCGGCTCCAGCATTGCTTTGCGGATGATCTCCCCGGCAGCTTTGTAATGATCGCTCGAGGGGTCGATGTAAAACGGAGCGAAGGCGAGCGAAGTTTCTATTTCTACTTTGCCTCCGTAACGATCGGCGGTATTTGCTGCCGTTTCCCGTAACCGTGCGAGGTGATGCTCAATAACATCCATCGACGGTCCACGTATTTCACCGTCGAACATCACTTCCGACGATACGACATTTGTTGCATCACCCCCGCGTATCGTTCCGATATTAAAGGTGGCGCCATCTTCGAGACGACCCTGTCCCAGTTGTGAAATTATATCCGCAGCGATGGCGATAGCATTGACACCTTTTTCGGGTGCTACGCCGGCGTGCGCAGGTCTACCCTGAACGGTTACGTAAAACTTCAAACACCCGTAACAATGTTGAATAAAAATACCCGGACGTTTGGAGCAGTCAAACACAAAGATGCGCTCGATTGAAGGAAACTCCGAGAGATCGAGTTTACGCGCACCGACCATACCGATCTCCTCTGCAACGGTGAATAAAACTACGATGTTGTTCATCCGGAGTCTCTTTTCCCGCGCAGTACGAAGCATATACAGCAATGCCGCGACTCCGGCCCGGTTATCGGCGCCCAGTATTGTTGTGCCGTCGGTGGTGATCACTCCGTCTTTTATGACCGGCTTCAACTTACCGGTCGGCCGTACCGTATCCATATGTGCGGCTAAAAATGTGACCGGTTTATTAAGATCGGTCTCAGCAGGAATACAGATCAAATTACCCGTGTTGCTTTCCACATCCGGCAGGGATTGTTCGATAACCCGGATATTCAGGGGTTCAAGTTGTTGTTTTATATAATCGGCGACTTTTCTTTCTTTAAGCGAGGTGCCTTCGATTCGGGCAAGAGTACAAAAGTCATCAACGAGTGAGTCGGTAATAATATGATTCATTGCTATAAAATAAGAATGCCGCCGATTTAATGCAATTTTTTGGCATTATTTTGTATATTCAGTAGATATGAAAAATAATCTTGCGATAGAAGTAGAAAATCTCACCAAAATCTATACACCGCGCAGGAAGCCCCCTGTTCGTGCAGTGGACGGAGTTTCGTTCTCGGTTGAACGAGGCACTATATTCGGTTTGCTCGGTCCTAACGGCGCAGGCAAATCAACTACGATAAAGGTCTTAACTACACTCACGCCCCCGACGTCAGGCAAAGCAATGGTAAACGGATTTGATTGCGTCGGGCAGCCGCTCGAAACACGGCAATCGCTTGCAGTGGTACTGCAGCAAAATGCATTCGAACAATTTATGAGTGTGCTGAATAACCTGCGCACCTACGCGCAATTTCATCACATACCTCGCGCCGAGGCAAATAAACGCATCCCCGAGGTACTCGACCAATTCGGCCTGTACGACGACCGCCACACACACGCAATCGACCTCAGCGGCGGGATGCGAAGACGCCTGCAAGTCGCCAAGGCATTCTTGAGCGGCAAACCGGTGATTATCCTTGATGAAGCTACAACCGGACTCGATCCCATCAACCGCCGTACGACACTCGACGCAATCCGGCAGCAGGCATCAAAGGGATCGACCATAATTCTGACAACGCACTTGCTGGACGAAGCGGAAGACCTCTGCGACCGGCTCGTCATTATCAATGACGGTAAAATAATCGCCGAAGGGAATGTATCGGAAATCAAACGGCTCGGCATCCCTGCATATTCAATGCAATTGATTTTTAAAAACATCGAAGACGAGACGCGTAAATACCTGAACCGCCTCAATCCCCTGCACTTGAAAATCAATAACACAACGGTAGATATAACCCTGCAGCGCACCCATCAAGAGATACTCGCTCTAATCAAAGAGCTTGACCGGACATACGGATTGATACATTTTGAAGTTCACATGGCTGATCTTGAAGATGTTTTCATCAACCTCCTCTCTCAAAGAAAGGAGGATAACCGGTGAGATCTATCACGGCAGTCGTATACCGTGAATATCTTCTACGGATCACCAGCTTGACGTGGCTGTTCTTCGATCTTTTCATGCCGTTGATATATCTGCTTATATTCGGAATCGGATTCGACCGGGCGCTCGCAGACGGAATTATGATGGAAGGAGATCTCATTCCATACAATGAGTTTTTCCTGGGCGGGATACTTGCTATGACGAGTTTCGGAATCGGTATGAACACATCGTATGGATTTTTTATGGACAGGGATAACGGTATATTCTATGAACAGCTCACCTATCCGATGACGCGGGGTGAATTCTTATTGGGGAAAGTTCTCTTTAATTGTCTTATATCAACAGTAGCTGCGGTTATCGCCCTCGGGCTCGGTTCCTGGCTGCTCGGTATAACCATTCTGTTCGTTTATTTACCGGTAGTATTTATCGGTATTATTGTCGGAACGGCGGGCTGGTTCTTCTTTCTTATGATATTTGCGCTTCGCATCAGACGCAACGATATGTACAACACCATCATCAATTTACTGTACTTTATTATGCTCTTTGCCTCAAGCTTGTTTTATCCACTCGATCTGCTTCCTGCCTGGCTCAGGACCACCGCATTGCTCAACCCGGTAACGTGGCAGGCCGATTTTCTCCGCTATTTCACGATCGGTGTCGGTGATATTTCACAGGTGATGGTACAGTCCGTTTATTTTATTGTTTTCCTCATTGCAAGTTTTTACATCGGCACTGTTACAATTCGTAAAATATCCTGAATTGACTTTCGGGGTTATGATTTGTATACTATGTTTTCATATAGTAGTAAAAACGCCTTATCGAATTAATGGGATATGAATCAACGAAAACTGTACAGAACTATTGAGAAGATCACACCTGAGAGTTATTCCTCTGAAGAAGAACTTTTTGAGAAGATTATCAGGGAAATTATTAATAGTGAAGAGATTAACATAACCGGAGCACGCATCTGGGAACTGGATCCGAATTCCAATTCCTACAAGTTGATCCGCCAGTTGGGTGATATCGAACGTCTGGAGGAGGACTTTGCGTTAAAAGTCAGCGAATACCCGTTATTTCATGAAATTGCCAATCATCGATCGGTTATGGGTGTCGAAACGCACGACCGCTTACGGGCAATCGGGATCAGGCACTACGCCGCCACGGGAGTCGGCGAAAAATACAAACTTAACGGACAACACCTCTACCCCTACATCCTCGCCTTTAATTCGGATAAACTTGATGAAGAACTTCTCGACACACTGAATATAATCAGTGCGGCGGTATCCTCTTTCCTCCGAAGCCAGCGAATGCAGCAGGAAAGCGAGGCGCTACACCACGAATTAAAACAGGCGCGGGAAATTCAGAATAGCATACTTCCGCAGCATGAATGCAAATTCAGCAAATACGAGATATACGGCAGCACGATTCCCGAAGCACACGTCTGCGGCGATTTCTTCGATTATATTGAGATCGGACAGAGAGCACGGCAACTCGGTGTGCTTGTTGGTGATGTTGCCGGCAAAGGTATTTCCGCCGCGGTACAGGCACTCTATATATCGGGTGCACTCCGTCTCGGTGCCTCGCATCAGATTAAGACGTCGGCATACATCTCAACGCTCAATAAAATGATCACCAGGGTATTCCCGGATGAACGTTTTGCAACTCTATTTTATGCAGAATTGTTTGATAATCAGAGCGGATTGTGTGTCTACGTGAACGCCGGGCATAATAGTCCGATTTATTATGATTCGAAAAAAAACGAGGTGCATTATCTCGACAGCACCGGCGGTGTACTCGGTCTCACACCCGAACAACAGTATGTTGTAGAGAATATAAACCTTAAACAGGGCGACCTGCTTGTTATTTATAGTGACGGCATTACCGAGGCAACAACAAGTGCTGGCGACTTTTACGGTGAGGAGCGGCTGGAAAAGCTTATCATTAACAACAAAGACCGGCGGCCTAAGGATATTGTTCAACTTGTACTGGACGATGTACTCTCATTTTCGGTTAACGGTAAATACAGCGACGACAAAACGTTGGTCGTCATAAAAAGGATTTCATAATATGAAACAATATCATTTCAGATTTCCTCACGGTTTTATTTTACCGGGGATATTAGGTTTGCTTATTCTGATTGTCGTAGTTTCGGTGGGGATGGTTTTGTTCGGTGTTATTCTGGCGGCGCTTGTCGTTGCCGGTATTACATCGGCCATCTATCGAAGTTTATTCGGAGCACGAACACAACCACCACCCCGTGAAACGCGGACAAATATCCGGATCAAAAGATCATCCGGAATCGACGACATCCCGTTTGCCGAGTACAAAGAGATCGGTACGGACACGGATGAGGATGAACGCGATAATGAAACAAGGTGAGTTATAATGAAGTCTACACCGGAACATATTTCACCCGAACCTCAGGTAAATATTGAAAAAGCATTTCCGTCGCCGTTCGTCAATGTGATCGCAACGGCGAGAACATGTT
>SKXH01000144.1 GCA_007128495.1 Bacteroidota bacterium | reverse complement strand
TGAGAAATATTCTCGCGCGATCACCGTCGGTCTGGATGAAAGAAATAGAGGCATTCATTACTCCGAAAGAACGGTATAATATTGCCCGTTCGCTAATGCTGCTTAATCTGTGGCTTCGTGATGCGATGATGATGGAGAACGGTAATAACGAGTACGTTATAAATCTCGATCAAAAGGAACCGCTTGCAAAATTTACGGCTCACTTTGATACATCAACTCTCCCGGCGGTTATTAATGCAACCGAGCGGGCAATTGCTCTTGTGGAAAAAAATATCTACCTTTCTCTCATTCTTATTAACCTTGCATTTGATATACGACAACTCATCGTCAGGCGCTGACGCCGGCGATACAGTACAAATCGCAGAGTCTGGACATTGGTGTTGTATGTAGTTCAGACTTTTTTAATGTTCATACAGAAAAACGAGGTGTCATTGGAAACACAGCAGAATAAACGAATATTGGTAACGGCGGCATTGCCGTATGCAAACGGTCATCTTCATCTCGGTCATCTTGCGGGCGCTTATCTCCCCGCCGATATGTATACGCGCTACCAACGATTAAAACAGCGCGATGTTATTTTTATATGCGGTTCGGATGAGCACGGCGTTCCGATTACTATAACCGCTGAGAAGGAAAAAACTACCCCGCAAGCCGTTGTCGATTATTACCATAAAGCAAATAAAGAAGCATTCGACCGGTTCGGCATGCAGTTCGATAATTATTCCCGCACGTCGCTGCCGCTTCATCACGAAACGGCAAAGGAATTTTTTCTCGAGTTTCATAAAAAAGGCATACTGAAAGAGAAATCCGAAAAACAACTCTATTGTGAAAAAGATACTATGTTTCTTGCCGACCGGTATGTTGAGGGTACCTGTCCGAATTGTAAGCACCCGGGTGCACGCGGTGATCAGTGCGAGAACTGCGGAAATTGGTTGAACCAGGACGACTTGATTGAACCGAAGTGTAAGGTATGCGGCACTACTCCGGTTATGCGCGAAACCAAACACTGGTACTTCCCCCTCGGTGATTATCAAAAACAGCTTGAGGAATATGTCGAAGAACGAAACAAGCGGGACGGCTGGAAAGATAATGTTTTGCAATACTGCCGGAGCTGGTTTAATGAGGGACTTCACGATCGCGCGGTAACGCGTGATCTGCCCTGGGGAGTACCGGTCCCGCTTGAGGGATATCCCAATAAAGTATTGTACGTGTGGTTCGATGCGGTGCTTGGCTACATATCATCGACAAAAGAGTGGGCGCAGCAACAGGGAAATCCCGATGATTGGAAACGTTTCTGGCAGCAGGATGATACAAAATATGTCGCCTTCATCGGAAAAGATAATGTTGTGTTTCATTGTATTGTGTTTCCGGCAATGCTGATGGCAAAGGGCAGTTACGTATTGCCGGAGAATGTACCCGCAAATGAGTTCTTGAATTTTGAGGGACAAAAGTTCTCGAAAAGCCGGGGTTGGGGAATCGATCTGAAAGATTTCCTCAATGAATTTCCGAACGCCGATGCGTTACGGTATGCTATTGCAGTCAATTTACCTGAATACCATGACAGCGATTTCTATCTGAAAGATTATCAGGCACGAAATAATAACGAGCTTGCAGCGATCCTCGGAAACTTCGTCAACCGTACGCTGACGTTCGTACAAAAGAATTTCGATAATACCGTTCCTCAGCTTAATTCGCTCACCGATGACGATAAAGCTCATCTGGAATATTTAAAAAAGGCGCCGGATGAGATCGGGGATTATTTCGAGCGCTATCGTTTTCGTGACGGATTGCTTGCCGTGATGAATGTTGCCCGCGCCGCCAATAAATATTTTAACGACACTGCACCGTGGAAAACAATCAACAACGATCCCGATCGGTGCCGGACGACAATGCATATTTGCCTTCAAACCGTCCGGACGCTCGCGCTGCTTGTCGAACCGGTCCTGCCGGATGCTGCTCAAAAGATCTGGCGGATGCTGAATCTGTCATCACTTCATAATCAGCAGTGGGATAAGGCCGGCGAGCCGGGTTTAGACTCCGGTCATAAACTCGGCCGGAGCGAAATACTCTTTTCACGCATCGAAGATAAAGAGATTGATAATCTTCTTGAACGTTTGACTGCTGAATCCCGGAAAGCCCAAGCGCCCGTTCAGAAAGATGTTGCCCCGATAAAACCGGAGATAGCAATCGAAGATTTTATGAAAGTCGATTTCCGGATAGGAAAGGTAACGGCATGCGAGAAGGTGAAAAAATCAAAAAAACTATTAAAACTTTCTGTTGATCTCGGTATTGAGCAGCGCACGGTTGTGGGTGGAATAGCTGAACAGTACACACCTGAAGATCTTATCGGAAAAAACGTTGTTATCGTTGCAAATTTGAAGCCCGCTAAGCTCATGGGTGTGGAGTCGCAAGGGATGGTACTTGCTGCAATCGGTGAAAACGATAATCCCATTTTGCTTATACCGGAAGAAGAAGCACCCCCCGGAAGCACGGTAAGGTGAATTTACGGATAGGGGAAAATGTTAAAATGAAAGCCATTCTTATAATTATAGGCGTATCTTTACTCTTCCTTCCTGCCTGTGACCACGGTCTTGATCCGGAAGGTGAAGCGATTGCCCCCGGCATCGAGGGTACGGTTATGCTTTCTGAAGATTGGGAACCTGACAGTGAAGTACGTGAATTGTACGTTGTTGTTTTCCAGACCATTCCTCAGGATTCGGATGATGCCATAAATCAGTTTTTTCAGGGCAAAATTAAATTTGAGGAATTAACGCCGCCGTTCCAAAATGAATATTCTTACTCGTTTAATCTCGATCCCGGTGCTTATGAGCTTGTAGCGTGTGTCGGTATCAAGGGAGAGAATTTTTTAGATTTCAGTAACTGGGTACTGTGCGGTATTTATACGGAAACAAATAACCCGTTGGAGCCGACTTCAAT
>SKXH01000064.1 GCA_007128495.1 Bacteroidota bacterium | reverse complement strand
TCGAGGGGGATATTTCTAATTCGAACGGTTCATTATAAAAACCACCTGCATGTGAAAAGAAAGGTTTTGCAACATCCGATGCGGATTGGCGGTTATGGAGTTCGTCGGCATTAAGTGTCGGGAATACGAAAAATATTAGAAATAATTTATTCCATACTTTCATACAATTAATTTCAGTAATTCTCTTCATCGAAAAACAAATTTACCCGCTCCACGCCGGGTGTTTTCTCCAGTTCGCGGACGAACGATGTCCCCTTATCCTGATCCTTCAACCGAACATAATACGATAACTCAAGCGTTTCACCTTCGTCGAGAGATTTCATGTTCACCAGCTTGTGATCCTTGCAGTAGCGTTTCATTGTCTCAACGTACGGTGCCTCCTCACCGGTTTTACCGTTCATCGAAAATTGGAGCAGAAATTCACGCCGCTGCGCCGCACCGCCCTTGCTGAACGATAATGCATACGTAACAAAACTAACAACGCTGGTACCGATAATAGCAACGAGATGCATGCCCGCCCCGGCAGCCATACCAACTGCAAGTGAAAAAAATATGTACACGATATCCTGCGGGTCTTTGATTGCCGTGCGGAACCGAATGATCGACATCGCCCCCACCAGACCGAACGCCCGTGCAAGGTTGTTCCCGATTACCATGATCACGATCGCCGTCAGCATCGCGAGAATAACCATCGAGCTTGCGAACGATTGTGAATAGCTCGGCCCCTGGTAGGTAATCCGGTACAGATACATAATAAACAAACCGCATATCATTGCAACCGCAGCATTCAGTATGATCTGATCTATCGTTAAATCGAATTGAAAAATAGTTGAAAGGTCGTCAAGCATAAAAATTATCTATAAATGTACAGTGCGCGCGAGAGCGCGAACTGCGTGTTTTGAAAAATGTTTGTGTACCGTTTTGTGCGCTTCAAGTCCGATGCAATATTTCGACACTGCCCGCCTTCGTACACTCAGTTCACCGAGGATGGCGTGAATCCAATTCGGCATTCGCTTATCGAATTTAACTTCGACGACAAAGTGATGCGGTATACACCGCTTCATCCCATCTTCGGAAAACAATTTATCGAGACCGGGATATATTGCACTCCGGAGATTCTTATCCAGTGTCAGGCGCAGCGAGCGGTCGAACCTGCCGGTATATGCTTCCCGCTCATACGTAACGAGCACGATCGGTTGAAGCGCATGCTGATATACGTGATATAAGAACCGGCGGGCATTATCTGCCGCGTATTTGATACCATTATCGGTAATGATAAAACGGTCGATATCGCCGCTTCGTAAAAATTCATCGACTTTTTTATAATGCAGCGGTGCACGGTTCTTCCAGACACTCTGTATATTTTTTCGTTTTATCTCAAGAAATACTTCGGGATTTATGCCCCCGCCGTTATAGCCGCGGATCCGCAGTTTCTTTCGCAGATCTATTCCTTCGATCTTTTCGACATAATAACGCAGTGTCGGAGTATCAAAGTATATACTCCGGACGCTGTACTCCGGCACATCACCGTCGGATGTATAGGCATCCCGCTGTAAAAACGGTTTTATCAACTTCCGGAAGTTATCAAGGTGTTCGTATCGCACTAAATATTTATATTCAAGTCGAGCCACTGTACCTCATTATTATTGTGGTTATTGTGTACTTCTAATTAAATATCGGACGAATGTAACGCAACAAATATTCCCGTATCGTTACCGGTTCAGTCTTTATTGAAGCCGAAGCGAGAATGCCCGGCAGGTATTCGTCGTCTTCATTTTTTATAACCGCCTGTATCATAAAATACTGTCCGCCGTTCATGACACGCACCGTATTGCCGATTGAATGAACTTGTGCATATCGTCTCGCAATATTATTACCGGGTATTCGTAATGCGACATTCTGACCATCGTTAATATACTGCCGGTAATGGAACGGAACGGGTATCACTGCAAGATAATTTTCCGGATCGCCGATCAATGCCAGCGTGTCCTGTGAAAATGTATGATACACGACGCCGTCGATCGGTGAAAGATAGGTATAATCATCAATGGTTTGTTCGAGCGACCGGATCTCTTCTTCCAGAGCGGCAATTCGTGTTTCGAGATATGCAATTTGTTCGTCTTTTGCACCGGTCAGAGCGGATTGGAGCTGTGCCTCGGCAATTAGTTTATCTATCTCATAGAGCCGGTTCTGCTGAACTGCAATATCAAGTTCTTCATCGGATATCAAATCCCGGCGATGTAATTCCTTCGTGCGGTCAAGTAAAATGACGTGACCTTCGATTTGCTGCTCTGCATATGCGAGCCGGTTCCTTGCTTCCTCAATGACCGCTTCTTTTTCTCCGGTACGGTAAAGTTCCAGTGATGCACGGGTTACTTCAAGATCACCGGTGAGCGAAACAAGGTCCCTCCGTAATTGTGCCGAATAGATCCGGCCGACGGTATCGCCTTCCTGCACTGTCGAACCCGGCACGATCGCATCGTTCAGATCGAAGCGCACCGCATCCTGACGCTCGAATTGATGCAGCCGATAATTTTCGGTGCGTCCGTTTATCCTATCATATAGCGAGGCATTTATACGGCCGCCATGATCTTTTGTAAGTACCCACTCCTTCCCGTGAAATATTTGTGCGTGAGAAGAGATAGAAAAAGGGATATTAACAGGGACTATCAGAAGGATACCGCTTAGTATGCCAATGATAGCTAATAATCGTACCAACGGATGCTTAATAATCATTCCCGACTCGTAAACAAAAATAGGTTTTTAACCATTTATCCGAGATTCCTTTAGAAGAGTAACACCGGAGGGTGTCCTTCTCACCACTCCCCTTATGAACGTGAAAATAATTGAACTCCATCCAGTAAACTCCACACGGTGATAAACACCTCCCTCCCGATTTGTATTATATCAACGTTCCATCAGTACTAATTAAATCAAAAAAAT
>SKXH01000249.1 GCA_007128495.1 Bacteroidota bacterium | reverse complement strand
TTGTTACTGCCGGACTCGATACCGTGGCATTACGTATGCCGGCAAACAAAATAGCATTATCATTAATCAGGGAGGCACGGGTACCGGTTGCTGCTCCCAGCGCAAATGTATCGGGTAAACCGAGTCCGACCTCTGCTGCCCATGTCTATCAGGATTTTTTCGGTAAGGTCGAAATGATTCTTGATGGAGGGAAGACCGATGTCGGAATTGAGTCGACAATTATCGATTGTACGGTCGAACCGCCTATTATATTGCGTCCGGGTAATATCACCCGCCGTCAGATTGAAAACATCATTGGTATTGTCGAGAATTATTTGTATACTGATCAGGATAAAGGTATGATCCCGAAATCACCGGGATTAAAGTACCGGCATTATGCACCTGATGTTAAACTTATTCTCGTCGAAGGCGAATCAATTGTGGTGAAGGCGACGATCGATGCGTTACTTCGTCAGTATCACAACCAAAATAAACGGGTCGGAATACTGGCTTTTTTCCCGGGGAGCAATTATAACATTCGAACCACTGATGCTCTTATTAATCTTGGATTACGCAAGCAGCGTGTGAGTCGCCGGCTTTTTGAGACGTTGCGGTATTTTGACAAAAAAGGGATTGATGTTGTTCTTGCCGAAAATTTTCCATCACACGATCACGCGATTATGAACAGATTACGAAAAGCGGCGTCTGAAATAATTGTAGCACAACCGTAACAATGGAGGACTATTATGCCCCTTGATTCTCTCTACACAATTATCATTTTTAGCGTGTGGGGGGGAGTGTTGATTTTTTTGATTTATCTTTATTTGAAACGAAGACCCCGCAAGAAAGTACCGGAACCACCGGTACAAACCAGCGATATGAAATCTTCCCAGAACGATCTGACCTCGTCCTATTTATCTGAAATTCTCAACAATCTTGACATTATTATTTTTTCTATAGATGACCGCGGCGTGTTTACACTGAGTGAAGGTAGCGGTTTGAAAAACATCGGTCTCGAAAAAGACCAAATTGTAGGTCAATCCGTATTTGAGGTCTATAAGGACAACAGGGAAATCCTGACAAATATCCGCCTTGCGTTAAACGGTGAAACGTTTACCGCTGTAGTACGGAATGCCGGGAGAGTGTTCCAAACGCATTACAAACCTGTTTTTTCAAATAACAAGGTGACCGGGGTAACCGGAGTTGCGTTCGATATTACCGAGCAGCGGAAAGCAAAAGATCATCTATATCATTATGAAGAACGATTCCAGGTCCTTGCAGAAAACATTCCGGGGGTTATTTATTTATGCCGC
Organism: Bacteroidota bacterium; assembly: GCA_007128495.1. Lineage (GTDB taxonomy): Bacteria > Bacteroidota > Ignavibacteria > T3Sed10-11 > T3Sed10-11 > T3Sed10-11. The sequence continues at coordinate 1,653 of SKXH01000249.1, read as the reverse complement.
AATGATGAACAGTACTCTTCAATTTATATAAACGAACATATAAAAGAATTGACCGGTTATTCTAAAAACGAAATCGAGCAAGGAAAAGTGACGCTCGCCGACCTGATCCATCCCGATTATCGGAAGAAAGTGATTGATAACATTAATAAAATGCTCGAAGCGAGAAAGCCGTTTGAGATAACATATAAGATCAAGCAAAAAAAAGGCGGATGGAAGTGGGTCCGGGAGATCGGAGTCGGCATATTCCGTAACGACGAACCCGTCATGCTCGAAGGATTCATTACCGATATATCGGAGAAAATAATGATCGAGCATGCATTGCGGGAAAGCGAGGAGAAGCTGCGTAAAATTGTGGATAAGTCTAATGATGCGATTTATGTTATTCAGGGTAAACAATTTGTTATGATCAATGAGAAATTTCTGGACCTTTTCGGCTACACCTCGGAAGAGGTGATGGTTCCCGATTTTACCTTCGAAAATTTGCTTGATGAAGGCAGTATAGCATTGATCGAAGATAGAAGGCAAAAACGGGAACGTGGTGAAGAAGTGTCCGACAGAATTTCGTTTGTAGGAAAAACCAAAGAAAACAACAAAATTCACCTTGAAGCCAGTATTGCAAATATTGAATGGGAAGGGAGCCCTGCCGTTCTTGGTATTCTGCGCGATGTAACGTCGCAAAAACATCTTGAAGAACAACTGCGCCATTCCCAGAAAATTGAAGCGGTCGGCCGTCTGGCAGGCGGTCTTGCACACGACTTTAATAATATTCTTACTGCAATAAGCGGTTACGCCGATATGATCGACCGCAAAGTAGAAGACGGCCCCATTAAAGGGAATGTTAAAGAGATTATTACTTCTGCAGACCGTGCAACAAAATTGATACAGCAACTCCTGGCTTTTTCACGCAGACAGGTCATTAAACCGGTACCGGTAAACATCAATGCGATTATAGAAGCCATGGATGCATTGTTATATCGCGTTGTGGGAGAGAATGTGAAATATGAAACATTCTTTGAAGACGATATCGGTACCATAGAGATTGATCCCGCATTGCTTGAACAAATTATTATGAATCTTGTCATTAATGCGCGGGACGCAATGCCCGACGGCGGTACCCTGACGATAGAAACATTTAATACGGAATTGAGCTCTGATTATATGGAGACCTATCCTGATGTGGCGCCGGGAAAATATGTTGTGCTGGCGATAAGCGATACCGGCATCGGTATTGCGCCGGAAATACGGGATAAGATCTATGAGCCGTTCTTTACTACGAAAGAAAAAGGTAAAGGAACAGGTCTCGGTCTTTCGACGGTATACGGGATTGTCAAGCAAAGCGGGGGGCATGTTGTGTGTTATAGTGAGGTCAAGAATGGAACAATTTTCAAAATCTATTTTAAACGGGTCGAGAAAGAAGTGGTGACTGTACCGGTACAGAAACCTGTTTCAGATGGAGAGTATCCGAGAGCAAAGAACGAGACGGTTTTGATTGTAGAGGATGAAGGTTCGGTCAGGCGGTTTTGTAATAATGTATTGACGGATCTCGGCTATACGGTAATCGAGGCGAAAGATGGTAAAGAAGCGCTGCAAATTTCTCAACACCAATTGCAGAATATCGATCTGTTGATTACCGATATTATGATGCCCGGCATA
>SKXH01000196.1 GCA_007128495.1 Bacteroidota bacterium | reverse complement strand
CAGACAAGAGTTTTATTATATTTCAACTTGCGGCCGACGATCCGGAATTCGGCAGAATGATCCGTTATCAGGATATCATGGGGACATTCGCCTCTCCGATAATTATGTTGTTTCTGGGCGGGTTTTTTCTTGCTATGGCGGCAAAAAAATACCGGCTCGACCTTAATCTTGCAAATGTGTTGCTCAGACCTTTCGGGAACAATCCGAAATATGTCTTGGTCGGTATAATGGTGATCACCGCGCTATTCTCCATGTTCATGAGCAACACAGCTACAACTGCAATGATGCTCGCCCTGCTTGCACCTGTTCTTAAACTGTTTAAACCGGACGATCGCGGAAAAATCGCTTTCGCCCTTGCGGTACCATTTGCCGCGAATATCGGCGGAATCGGGACTATCATCGGTACTCCGCCGAATGCAATTGCCGTACGGTACCTGACCGGTGAATATGCAATGGGATTCGGTCAGTGGATGGTCATGGCATTGCCGTTCGTCATCATTATGATGGTGTTCTTGTGGTTTATGTTGCTGCGGTTCTATCCGGTCGAAACCGAATCTATTAACTTACAGATCGGTGGAAAATTTTTAAAGAACTGGAAAGCAATTACTGTCTATTGTACCTTTGCCGCTACTATATTGTTGTGGCTTCTTGATTTTTTACATGGAATGAACGCATATATAGTGGCATTAATACCGGTCGCAGTTTTCTCAGCCACTACTATTATTAACAAAGACGATCTGCGTAATATAAGCTGGGATGTACTCTGGCTGGTTGCAGGCGGACTGGCGCTCGGCCTTGCACTGGAAAAAACCGGTCTTGCCGATAGCATAGTATCAAGCATACCGTTCGGTAATTTCGCTCCGCTTTTGATCGTTGCGCTCGCCAGTATCTTAACTATAATCATGTCTAATTTTATATCCAACACAGCAACTGCAAACCTGCTACTGCCCATTATGGTGGCATTAGGAGTGAGCGTACCGGAATTATACGATGTGGGAGGATTACGGTATATAGTTCTGACGGTTGCGTTTGCCTGTTCGCTCGGCATGGCAATGCCCATCAGCACTCCGCCGAATGCAATCGCTTATGGTTCAGGGTTTTTCAAAACGCAGGATATGCTTAAGATGGGAGTCATTGTCGGTGCAGTAGGATTGGCACTTGCATATATATATTTATACATTTTAGCCGATGTTATTGATATCTTATGAGTACATTTATAAAAAACTTTCACACACAATTTCTAATCGATATTTATTTTTCGGATCCGAAGCGTGTTCTTACACTCAAGAAAAATGAATTTCTATTCAAACAAGAACAGTTCAACGACCGGTTGTTTCTGGTTAAAAAAGGCAAACTTCGGGGTTTCGGTGTCAACCCCGACGGCAGTGAGGTAGAATTCTTCATTGCAACAAAATTTATGTTTGTCGGCGTGAACAGCTTTTTTTCAACATCCAAGACGATGACAAATATCATTGCTCTTGAAGATTCAGAAGTCGCCTATATCGGCTACAAGGATGCCATCTATCTTGCCGGGGGTAACGCAAGTCTCTCCGAGCAATTCCTACCGGTGATTGTCAGCGAACTCACCTTCAGACAGCGACGTATGATGGACATTGGAGCCGAGAAAGAAAAAACCTTAAAGAAACTCATCCATTCCGAGAAACTCGCATCGCTCGGCCAGATGGCTGCCGGTATAGCACACGAGCTAAACAATGCAATCGCCGTACTCGAAAAAAATACCCGCTGGCTCGGAGACCAAATTGAGAAAATTGTACACGAGCATAGTCCGGAAATGCTTAAATATTTCCGCACAGGTTATCATGAAGGCAGAACCCTTTCAAACAGCGAAATTCGTGCACGTCAGAAGCGGTATCAAATCATATTCAAGATTTCTGAAGACACGGCGGATACCCTTGCCCAAACAAACATCGACGAAGAAGAATTCAAGAAATCAAAAAAGGACCTTGAAAAACTTGCTCCAGCTATCAGTAGTTATTGGGAGACCGGCGCAACAATAAAAGATATGCTAGTTGCGGCTCATCATGCTACCTATGTTGTAAAATCGGTCAAGGAACTCGGAGCACAACGGTCTCAGCGAAACCAAACGGTGGATGTTAACGAAACGATCAAAGAATCGCTTACCTTGCTGCAAAGCGATTTACGAAGAATTAATGTTGACTTGCATTTTTCGACGCTTCCTTCTATAATTGCTAATACCGGTGAACTGATCCAGGTCTGGTCGAACCTTATAAAAAATGCATGCGAAAGCATGATCCAGGCGAAGACGCCCGATCCACAGCTTGTGATTACATCGAGTTTAAAGAAAGACAAAATTATTGTTACGGTAAAGGATAATGGTCCGGGAATTCCGGAACACATTAAGGATAGCATTTTCCAACCGAATGTGACCACCAAAAAGGAAGGTCTGTCATTCGGGCTCGGGTTAGGATTGACAATTGTACAACGAATAATTGACAGTTACGGCGCGAAAATCTCCGTTGAAAGCGTGCCGTGCAATACCACTTTCACCATTACTATTCCTACAGGAGTTAAGCATGGCTAAGCCGAACATAATATGTGTCGATGACCAACGTGATATCCTTGCAACATTAAAGAAGGAACTGCAGTTCTTTCGTGACCATATTAAAATCTATTACTGTGAATCCGCCGCTGAAGCCGAAAAGATCCTGGATGATATTGACGCCAATGGAGAACACGCGGCCGTTATAATATGTGATCATGTTATGCCCGGTAAGAGCGGGGTGGAATTTCTGGGTGAGGTTAATAACGATATACGTTTTAAGAAAACTAAAAAACTACTGTTGACAGGTCTTGCCACGCACGAAGATACGATAGAAGCCATCAATAAAGCTAAGATAGACGGGTATGTCGGTAAACCGTGGGAAACGCATGATTTTATCAATAAGGTCCGTACTCTCCTGACCGAGTATATTCTTGAGGAAGGGCTTGATTATAATGAGTTTATAACCGTGCTCGATCAGGATACATTGTATGCACGGCTGCGCGACACGATCTGAACCGAACACTCGGCTTGTTAAACGCTCGGTTCTTTATTCTCGTCGAGAACGCGGCGTACAAGGTGCCCTATTTCATACTCATCATACGGTTTTTGAATATATCCCTGCGGCATAGGTTTTATATTTTGCTCTTCGAGAATATGGTCACCGTAGCCGGTGGATATTATAACCGGTATGGTTTTATTAAATTCGCGTAACCGTAGAAGAACCTCCCGCCCGCTTACATTCGGCATATTTAAATCGAGAATAAGAAGATCGTACTTCCGGTCGTGTGTACTTAATTCATTTAATCCCCGTTCACCGGAATTACAAACGGTAATATTATATCCGAAATCACGCAGCATATCCCTGATCATACGCCCGACCGGCGTTTCATCTTCGATAACAAGTATGTGTTCCGAACCGCCGGTGACCTGCTTCTTTGATTCTGTCTTTTTTGCCGATGGACGGACTTCGAGTTCATACCGGGGGATATATATCTTAAAAGAAGATCCATTTTGCGGCTCACTTTCTACGGTGATAAACCCTTTCAGTTTGTTTACTATCCCGTAGACAACCGATAATCCCAGCCCGGTACCTTTCCCCGATTCTTTTGTTGTGAAAAACGGTTCGAATATTTTTTCTTTTGTTTCCTCATCCATACCGACACCTGAGTCATCGACGCGCATTACCAGATATTTAGCCGGCTCTTCAAATGGCGCCTGGGCGACTCCCTGTACCATCGACTCAATCGAAGTTGAAAGTTTAACCCTACCACCGTCGGGCATAGCGTCGCGGGCGTTCAGTATTAGGTTCATCAATACCTGCTGTAATTGCCGTTCATCGCCTTCGATGAGGGCGAAATCGTCTGTGAGGTCGATCTCCATTCTTATACTCTTATCGAGACTACGCTCCATAAGTTTAACCGTCTCGCGTACGACCTCATTGGCATCAATGGGACGGAATGTTACATCACTTTGCCGGCCGAACGACAATAGTTGCCGGGTGAGTGCGCCGCCCCGTCGTGCTGAGGATTCGATCATTTCAACGTATTCATACCACGAATCATCCTCTTTCATTTTCCGCTTCATTATCGAGGCCGCACTGAGAACGGAGACCAGAACATTATTAAAATCGTGAGCGATACCGCCGGCAAGACTACCGAGACTATCGATTCGCTGTATCTGTAATAATTTTTCCTGCATCATTTTCTTTTCGGAAATATCGCGCATGACAACGCGCACCTTGATCGGTTCGCCGTTTTCATACATCAACGAGGTATTGACACTAACATCAAGCAAACTCCCGTCTTTCCGGATTACACGTTCTTCGTGACCGGAAAGATTCTTTCGCCGATAGAAGATAGTATCAAGATGCCGGATTACTTCTTCCTGATAATCTTCGGGATATAAAATACGTACATCCGCACCGATCAATTCATCTTTCGTATAGCCGAGCAATTCCACCTCGGTTTGATTGCAGCTAACGATTTTTCCGTCACGGTCGATGATATGATACATATCGGGGGAATGTTCAAAAAGATCAGCATAGAGCTGCTCTGATTCCCGCAATTTTTCAAATAACTGTGCATTGTCGAGCGCCACCTCGATCTGGCTGATAAAAACAGACAAAATGTTCATCTGTTTGTCGTCGAATTTTCGAATATCCTTGCTTGCAAGTACCAGGACACCGGAAAATCCTTTTGAAGTTTGGAGCGGATGCGATATCCATACCCGGACACCAATACGTTGCAACTGGGGTGGAACTGCTGCCCGGTCGCTTTTCATCCCTTCCCACTTTACGACAGGACTCTTCCAATCGGGAATCTTGTCTGTTGAACTTTCAAATTCAGCAATTACATCCAGATCAGTTCCCTCGTGATATTCAAGCCGGAGATTCTCTTTTTTATTCAAGTATATCCATCCGTAATCCGCATCCAGTAAACTCACCACGGATTTGAGGGCATTCATAAGAATTACATTAGGCCTGACCGAATATGAAATCGCTTCGGATATTGTGTTGATCGCTGCAAGTCCGCGGCGTTGTTCTTCGAGTTTGCGTCCGTACTTTAATACAAAAGCAACGGTAATAAAACCAAATAACCCGACCGTTAGAATTGTCAGCAAGTCGAGGTAAGTAATTGTTCGGCCGCTAATGATATAGATACTGATTATTGTAATCATTGCAACGATAACGGCCGTCGAAGCTACCACCTGGAGTTGTTCGACAAGTCCGAACCGCTGATGGATTTTTCGCCTTTCCTGTGATCCGGGGTATGCAGTTTTCATTGTGATAAATTTGAGAGTTTAGGTGCGTTAATGATTTATGGTAGCATCGGCAGTATACCGGTTTGGTATAACTAATTTTTCGGTTTGCTTCATAGCGTCTTCGTATTCATCGCTGCATTCGAGCTTTGCCTCGATCTCTTTTACTTCTTCTATTGTGCCCCAGGTCTCTGCCTGCCGCGGCATCAGGAACGAGCAGCAATCGTCATATGGCTCGGCCGAGATTGTCTCAGTACCGATCGACCGCGACAATGAAATTATCTCTTCCTTATCCATGCCCACTAACGGACGGAGTATAGGCATAGATGCACTCTCATCGACGACACCTATATTTCGTAACGTTTGCGATGAAACCTGACCGAGACTCTCACCGGTGACCAGCGCTTCGCACTTATGCCGTTTTGCAATTCGTTCAGCGAGATGTATCATTACACGCCGGTATAACAATACCCGGTACGCCGGCGGTGCAATTGCAATTAACTTTTTCTGGATCCCGGCGATAGGTGTCATATAGCAGATTGATTCCTCCTGGAAATCCGAAAGTCTTTGTACGAGCGAGTGCACTTGCTCAATTGAATTGCGTGATACATACGGAGCACTGTGAAAATGAGCAAAGTACACGCGGGCACCGCGCTTCATCATAAGATACGATGCAACCGGCGAGTCAAATCCTGCCGATATCAGTGAAAGGACCCTGCCGCTTACACCGACCGGCAGGCCGCCGATCCCCTGATATCTCGCACAGAAAATATAGACGCCGGTATATGCAATCTCAATACGAATAACACTATCGGGATCATTCAGATTAACCGGTAAACCGAACCGGTCGACGACGGCCTGACCGACACGCCTGTTCACTTCAGGAGATGACAGGTGAAAAGTTTTATCCGATCGTCGTGTATCCACTTTAAAGCTTCCCGCCGGCAGATCCTTGCTCAATGATATCACACCCTCAATGATATCATCAAGAGAGTTGTTCACCTCAAATCCGACACCGAAATACGTTATACCGGGTATTTCGCGCAGCCGTTGTAAAATACGCTCCCGTGGAAGATTATGGCGGGCTGAATCGTTTAAGGATAAAATAAATCTTCCGCTTACACGCTGAAGGTTCGCTTTGTATTCTATATTTTTTAACGCCCGGCGTATATTTTGCTGTAAACGTCGTTCAAATAACGCCCTGTTTTTCCCTTTTAACGCAATTTCGCCATAATGTATAACAATTATTGGTTTCTGCATATTGTAAAAAAATATCGAAATACCGCTTTAAAAGCAAGCATATTTCTTTAATGATTCGCTATTTGTTATATGATTAAATCGTATTGTCTTGACAGACGATTATAAAAAACATACCTTATTAGTATAAAACATTCTCGATAGAGTATCAGCCGCGAGATAATCTAATCACCATACCTAAAGGAGAAGTTATGAAGACACGTGAGGAGTCATACAATATAGGTTTTAACGATGGACAACGCTGCGGCGATAATATGATCAAGACATACGATATCAACGATTTATTAGAAAAACTCCGCAATCCGAAACTCGATTATGAGGATGTTTATTACAAAGGATTTATAAAAACAGAGGAAGAGATAAAGCAGGAAAATTTACATTATGAATCCTATAAAGAAGGATTCTATGCCGGCTGCCGTGATGTTATTACCGTTGGCAATGAAGAGAGTGAATTAGGAGTCGGAGATTAATATAATCAATATAGTTTTCCGTAGTGATGTTTCAGGAAACATCACTACGGAATGTTACTATCGAATCAGGCAACCGCTGCTTCACGTTTCGTAAAGACGATCTCACCCCGATCATTCACATCGACCTCAACCGTATCACCCTCAGCATAATTACCCTCAAGCAGCTTGAGTGCAAGCGGGTTGACGAGATGTTTTTGTATTACCCGTTTTAAGGGACGTGCTCCGAACGATGGATCGTAACCCATCCTGCCGAGCCATTCCTTCGCCTCGGACGTTATTGTAAATCCGTAGCCCTTATCTGCAAGCATTTTCTCAACATAACGGAGCTGCAGATCGACGATCCGTATGATCTCCTCCTGTGTCAGCGGCTGGAAGAGAACGATCTCATCTATCCGGTTGAGGAATTCGGGACGGATCGTATCGCGCAACAAATTCATCAATTGCGTACGCATCTCAGACATTATGCTGTCCCGGTTTTCCTCGTTGATCTCGCGCATCCGTTCCTGAATAAGATGCGAACCGATATTCGAGGTCATAATAACGATCGTATTTTTAAAATTAACCGTTTTACCCTGGCTATCGGTTAATCTACCATCGTCGAGTAATTGCAATAGCACATTGAATATCTCCGGATGCGCCTTCTCAATCTCATCAAGAAGTACAACCGAATACGGCCGACGACGCACCGGTTCGGTCAACTGACCGCCCTCTTCATATCCCACATAACCGGGCGGCGCACCGATCAACCTCGTTACCGCAAATTTTTCGCTGTACTCCGACATATCGATACGCACCATTGCGCTCTCGTCGTTAAACAGGAATTCGGCAAGCGCACGTGCAAGCTCGGTTTTGCCGACACCGGTCGTTCCAAGAAAGATGAACGAACCGATCGGCCGGTTCTGATCCTGTAATCCTGCACGCGATCTCCGTATCGCACTTGCCACAGCAGTGACTGCATCATCCTGACCGATAACGCGCTGATGCAGCCGATTCTCGAGATTCAATAGCTTTTCACGATCGCTTTCGAGCATCCGGTTTACCGGTATACCGGTCCACCGTGCGACAACTTCCGCGATATCTTCCGCATCGATTTCCTCTTTTAACATCTTTACTTCCTTTTGTACTTCTGCAAGCTCTTCCGCCGTTTTCTTGATCTTTTTTTCAAGCTCTGTAATTGTTCCGTAGCGAAGCTCCGCTACTTTGCCGAATTCACCCTCACGCTCGTACCGTGCGGCATCGATCTTCGCCTGTTCAACCTGTTCTTTCATCGAGCGTAAATTCTGGATAAAGTTTTTTTCGTGTTCCCAATGTGAACGTAACCTGTTCCGCTCTTCTTTTAATTCGGACAATTCACGGTTGATCTCATCAAGACGTTCTTTTGACTGTTCATCTTTCTCTCGTTTCACTGCTTCGCGTTCAATTTCAAGCTGTTTGATGCGGCGTTCTATGTTGTCAAGCTCCTCGGGCATGCTGTCGATCTCAATGCGCATTTTGGAAGCGGCCTCGTCGATCAGGTCGATCGCCTTGTCGGGTAAAAACCGGTCTGAAATGTACCGGTCGCTTAACTGCGCCGCTGCAACGATAGCACCATCGGTAATGTGCACTCCGTGATGCACTTCATACCGCTCCTGTAAGCCGCGGAGAATCGATATGGTGTCCTCAATACTCGGTTCACCGATAAAGACCGGCTGGAATCTCCGTTCGAGCGCCGGATCTTTTTCAATGTGCTTGCGATATTCATCAAGCGTTGTCGCACCGATAGCACGCAGCTCACCTTTCGCTAGAGAGGGCTTCAGCATATTCGATGCGTCGACCGAACCCTGAGCCGACCCTGCCCCGACAAGTGTATGGAGCTCATCAATGAATAAAATGATCTCTCCGTCGGATTCCTGCACTTCTTTCAGAACCGCCTTCATTCGTTCTTCAAACTGTCCGCGATAACTTGTTCCTGCGACAAGCGTACCCATATCGAGCGCGACTAATCGCTTGGTTTTTATTCCATCGGGCACATCACCCTGTACGATGCGTTGTGCGATTCCCTCTGCAATAGCGGTCTTGCCGACCCCCGGATCGCCGATTAGGACGGGGTTATTCTTGGTACGTCGGGACAAGACCTGGAGAACACGCCGTATCTCTTCGTCCCGGCCGATAACCGGGTCCATTTTTCCCCGTTGTGCGAGATCATTCAGATCGCGCCCGTATTTCTTCAACGCCTGATACTTTTCTTCAGGATTTTGGTCTGTAACCCGGTGCGAACCGCGTATTTCCTGCAGTACCTTCAATACTACTTCATAAGATGCACCGTACTCATTAAGCAGCTTTGATACATCGCCCGCTTGCTTATCGGTCATTGCAAGAAGTAAATGTTCGAGACTTACATATTCATCCTTGAGATTTTGTGCTTCTTTTAATGCTTTCTCAAGAACAGCTCCTGTTGTCTGACCGACATACTGGCTACCGAGTCCAGCACCCTCGACCTTCGGGAGTTTCTCTATTAATTCATTTGTCTTAATTTTAATATGATCAATATTGGCACCTATTTTTTTCAAAATAGATGTAGTGATCCCCTCGCCCTCTTGCAGCATTGCTGCAAAGATATGAACGGGTTCAATCGCCTGGTTGCCGTAGCTTGATGCAATTTCCTGTGCATGCTGTACGGCTTCCTGGGATTTATATGTTAGCTTATTCATAATATTCATACTTCATCACCCCGGGTAGTTTTTTTGCTGCATCCGTATCAACACAATCTGTATATCATATAAATGAAATGATACACACTAAAAAGGGCTCACTAATGGAGCCCTTTTAAATTCAATCCCGCATCTAACAGACCGTGGCAGTGTGCTACGTCTGACGATGATGCGGTTTTTTAAAATCACCGATGGGGCGGCATTTGATTCCGCCCCGTAATCGTTAATTGTTCTTGTTCTTATCCTTGTCCTTATCGTCGACGACCTCATAATCCGCATCTTCGACGTCGTCCTTGCTTTGCTGATCACCCGATGTTTGCTGCTCCTCTGCACCGGGTTGACCCTGTTGCTGCTGACCTTCGCCGCCGGATGCCTGCTGATACATCTTCGTCGACGCCTCATTCCATTTCTCGTTCAGCTCTTCCATCGCCTTCTTTATTTCTTCTATGCTGCCGCTCTTCTGGACTTCTTCAAGATTGGCGACAGATTTTTCGATATCTTCTTTTGTCGAAGCATCCAGCTTGCCTTCAAATTCTTTGATCTGCTTTTTGGTCTGATAGACAAGATTGTCCGCCTGATTTCTCGTCTCGATCTCTTCACGGCGTTTCTTATCTTCATCGGCGTGCTGCTCTGCATCTTTCTTCATCTTTTCGATTTCCTCCTCTGAGAGACCGCTCGACGAAGTAATGCGGATGCTTTGCTCTTTGTTTGACGCCTTATCTTTCGCATAGACATTTAAGATACCGTTGGCATCGATATCGAACGTCACTTCTACCTGCGGTACTCCACGCGGTGCCGGTGGTATACCGTCAAGATGGAAGCGGCCGAGCGTTCGGTTATCGCGTGCCATCTCGCGTTCACCCTGCAAGACGTGGATCTCAACCGACGTTTGATTGTCCGATGCGGTCGAGAAAATTTCACTCTTGCGAGTCGGTATAGTCGTATTTGCAGATATCAGTTTAGTCATCACGCCGCCGAGTGTTTCAATACCCAGCGAGAGCGGTGTAACGTCAAGCAGAAGGACATCGCTCACGTCGCCTGCAAGCACACCACCCTGAATGGCAGCGCCGATAGCAACTACTTCATCGGGGTTTACTCCTTTATGCGGATCCTTGCCGAATATACTCTTTACAACTTCCTGAACTTTCGGTATTCTGGTTGATCCGCCGACCAGGATAACTTCATTGATATCCGAAGCTTGCAGACCTGCATCCTTTAATGCTTTCTTGCAGGGTTCGACGGTCCGTTCGATTAGATCATCCACCAATTGCTCGAATTTTGATCGAGTGATAGTCAATTGGAGATGTTTCGGACCTTCCTGCGTTGCCGTAATGAACGGCAGATTAACATCCGTCTGGCTTGCCGATGAAAGTTCGCATTTTGCCTTTTCGGCTGCTTCTTTTAAGCGCTGCAATGCCATCGCATCCTTTTTAAGATCGACGCCTTCCTGCTTCTTGAACTCATCGGCAATGTGATCAACTAACCGTTGAT
>SKXH01000275.1 GCA_007128495.1 Bacteroidota bacterium | reverse complement strand
GCAGGATTCGGTCTCGGAATTGAACGAACTGTATCATGGATATGCGGTCTCGATCACGTAAGGGAAACCGTGCCGTTCCCAAGAATGATTTACCGGAACACTCCCTGATTTCAGTTATCTGTTTTTTGCCGATACATATGAGGCGATAGTTACAAGTGGTGCAGTGAATCCAACGGTAAGATCAAGAAACAAAAACAAAAAGCACAGAATGATTGAAGTACAAAATCTCTACAAAAGTTTTACGACTGTCAATGCCGTGAACGATGTTTCATTTAAAGTCGAGCCCGGCAGAGTGTTCGGACTTCTCGGACCAAACGGTGCGGGGAAGACTACCACAATTCGTATGATGCTCAATATTATTCAACCTGATGCAGGGAAAATGCTATTCGACGACAGACCGTTTAGTATCGATATTCAAAATAAGATCGGCTATTTACCCGAGGAGCGCGGCTTGTACCGGAAAAATAAACTGATGCATACCATTCAGTATTTTGCCGGATTGAAAGGCGTATCTTCGAACGAAGCGAAGAAACGCGCTCTGTACTGGCTCGAACGGTTTGAGCTTACCGATTATATAAACAACAGGGTTGAAGAATTATCGAAAGGTAATCAACAGAAAGTACAGTTTATAATATCGGTGCTTCATTCACCCAGGTATATAATTCTCGACGAACCCTTCAGCGGACTCGATCCCGTCAATCAAATATTGTTAAAGGATATTATCGGTGATCTGCGAAAAGAAGGAAAGATCCTTATATTCTCAACCCACCAGATGGAACAGGCCGAGAAAATGTGCGACGACGTTTGCATAATCAATAAAGGCCGGGTTGTTATGTATGGCAATCTCGCTGAGGAAAAGAAGAAGTATGGAGTCAATAATATACTGTTAGAGTTTGAAGGCGACGGATCATTTCTTGAAAATATCAGGGGAGTGAAACAGTCGGCTATATACAGCAATTATGCAGAACTTGAAATCGACAGCACTGTTAAACCGCGCAGCGTAATACATGAAGCGAGCAAACATCTGGACATCAGAAAGTTTGAAGTAAAAGAACCGACACTCAATGCGATATTTATGAAACTTGTCGGTGCAACGGTCGAAGAGATAGAGCGTAAGCACGAAGAAGACCCGTTGAAGGAGGAAGCAGCATGAAGAAAGCGTTTGTTGTTGCAAAATGGGAATATATGGAGCGATTAAAAAGCAAGATGTTCATCATCTCGCTTTTCATTTTCCCGGTCATAATCATTGCTTTTGCGGTATTGCCGTCGCTGTTGATGGGACAAATGGAAGACAGGCAAAAAGTGATCGGCCTGATCGATCCTGAAAATATTCTCACATCGCCTCTTATTAAAAAGATTGAAGATCGGTTTACCCTTAAAGATGATCAGCCGATGTACGTTATCAGAAAAATTGAGGAGCCGGCCGCCGATAGAGAGACGCTTCGTATGATCGGGAATTCGCTGGTGTTTGCCGACGATATTGCCGGTTACATCCATATTCCCCCCGATATATTCGAAACGAACCAACCGGAGTATTATTCAACAAATGTAGGAAATATTCAAGACCATAACCGTTTCACAGCAGTAATACGCGACCTGCTTACCGAATACCGTTTAGCTGAACGCGGCGTTGATCCCGGTATGGTGGATGAAATTGTTAAACCTGTAAATTTAAGAACGGTCCGGATATCTCCCGGCGGTGAAGAACAAGAAGCCGGTTTCCTTGAAATATTTTGGAGTTCATATATCTTTCTGATGGCAATGATGATGCTTATCGCGACATCGGGACAAATTTTGATAAGAAGTGTCGTAGAGGAGAAGACCAATCGAATTATTGAAGTGCTCGCTTCTTCGTGTTCACCCACCGATCTTATGGCCGGTAAAATAATCGGGTTGAGCGCTCTCGGTTTGACACAGATAGGATTGTATGCTCTGATGGGAATTGCTGCGGTTTCTCTATTCGGTGTCGAAGGGCTTTCCCTTTCGAACGTCTGGCTATTGTTGCCGTACTTTATAATCGGTTATTTATTCTATGCTGCGATATTTGTTGTTGTCGGTTCGCCGTTATCTTCAGAGCAGGAGGCGCAGCAGGTTACCAGTTGGGTTGTGCTCGTACTTATGATTCCCTTTATTTTTGCTTTTATCGCAATAGAAAATCCGGGCATGCCGATCATACGGATATTAAGTTTTATACCGTTTTTCACACCATCATTTATGGCGCTCCGCATACCCATATTAATGCCGTCAACATTCGATATCGTTGCTACGCTGGGAATTCTTACCTTATCGACTATCGTACTTATGTGGATAGCCGGAAAAGTATTTCGCGTTGCAATTTTGTCGTATGGAAAGCGACCTTCAATGAGTGAAATATTACGATGGATTAAGACCGGCTGAAAAAGAGCAAACAGCATTGCAAATGTGCAAAGGTTTCGCTATATTAGTACAACTTTTGAACTTTTTCCTCGAAAGCAGTATAAGTTGAATAATGACCTTTGAAGAAGTTTTCTTTTACTTTCTCGCCGCCGGTGCAATCGTATCTGCTTTACTGGTTATAACGAGAAAAAATCCGATTAACAGCGTTATTTTTTTAGTATTAAATTTTTTCTTTCTTGCAGCGCTGTATCTTACCTTAAAAGCTCAATTTATTGCGATAATACAGATCCTGGTGTATGCCGGGGCGATCATGGTGCTGTTTATGTTCGTGATCATGCTCCTGAATCTCGGTGATGAAAAACAGCTCACCGACCGGGTTACCTGGAAACAAATAGTAGCGATTGGTTTGTCGCTTGCTTTTGTAATGCAGGTGCTGTATATCGTCGGTTTCGGTGAAACGGCAGAAATGGAAACTATGTCTGCCAAAGCGGTTGATATCGGAACGGTTGAGTACATCGGTAAAGAGTTATTCAGTCAATATGTACTGCCAATCGAAGCAATCTCAGTGCTGATTGTCGCAGCGGTCGTCGGCGCCATTGTCCTTGCGAAACGAAAATTTGAATAAGGATAGTGGATCGGTACCGTTGTATTCCGATCGAATTCTCCATCCGGAATATCCACGAACCGTGGGTTTGGACCAGATTGCCAGAGTTTAGTTTATTCATCAAAATGAAAACGTAGCATGATACCGCTGAATTTTTACCTCGCACTCAGTGCACTATTATTTACAATCGGCGTTGTTGGTGTACTCACCCGCCGGAATGCTATAATTGTATTTATGTCTATCGAGTTGATGCTCAATTCGGTAAACCTCACGCTTGTTGCCTTCTCTGCGTTCCTCGGCGACGCAACCGGACAGATGCTCGTCTTTTTCGTCATTACCATCGCTGCGGCTGAAGCAGCTATCGGACTGGCGATTATCATTGCGCTGTTCCGCAACAAGCAAACTGTTAATATTGACGAAATTAATCTTTTAAAGTGGTAAGACGAAACTTTTATGTATGATCTCATAGGACTTGTTGTATTACTGCCGCTTGTCGGAGCCGCGCTGAACGGCCTGCTCGGTTGGCAGGTAAAAAATGAAAAAACGATCGGTATGGTCGGAAGCGGTACCGTGGGTATTTCTTTTATCTTAGCGGTACTTATATTTATCGAGATGCTCGGCCGCGAGGCATTCGATCGAATAGTGGTCGTAGAATACTTTCAGTGGATCGTTGCCGGCGGCCTCGATACTTCGTTCGCATATCAGGTCGATCAGCTTTCTATTGTTATGACGCTTGTCGTAACCGGTGTCGGCTTTCTCATTCACGTGTATTCCATCGGTTATATGCAAGGCGATCCGGGATTCTGGCGTTACTTTGCCTATCTCAATCTGTTTATATTTGCGATGTTGAATCTCGTACTCGCCGATAATTTCCTCCTGCTGTTTCTCGGCTGGGAGGGTGTCGGGTTGTGTTCATACCTGCTCATCGGTTTCTGGTATACAAAGAAATTCACCGGCGATGCTGCGAAGAAAGCGTTTATTGTTAACAGGGTTGGTGACTTTGGTTTTCTCATCGGTATGTTTCTCATCTTTATTACCTTTGGAACGTTAAAGTTCGAACCCATATTTGCGCAAGCATCGGTAATGGTGGTTGGAGAGCCGGTTATCTTTTGGATAACGTTGATGTTATTTGTCGGTGCGGTAGGTAAGTCTGCACAGATACCGCTGTTTGTATGGCTGCCCGATGCAATGGCCGGACCGACTCCCGTCAGCGCTCTTATTCATGCCGCAACTATGGTGACCGCGGGTGTCTATATGGTTGCCCGCTCAGCAACATTGTATGCACTGGCACCGCTCACATTGGAAATAGTAGCAGTTATCGGATTGCTTACAGCGGTGATGGCTGCTACGATCGCGATTACGCAGAACGATATTAAAAAAGTTCTGGCATACTCGACGGTAAGTCAACTTGGCTTTATGTTCCTTGCGCTGGGTGTCGGTGCTTTCTGGGTTGGTATATTCCACGTTTATACCCATGCATTTTTTAAAGCGCTTCTTTTTCTTGGTTCGGGTGCGGTGATTCACGCGATGCACCACGAACAGGATATCCAGAAGATGGGCGGCCTCAAAAAATATATGCCGAAGACCTATATAACATTTCTGATCGGAGCGATTGCAATTGCAGGTATTCCACCGCTTGCCGGATTCTTTAGCAAAGATGAGATACTTGCGTACGTATGGCATGACGGTTCTGTTGTTCTCTGGTTTTTTGCTGCCCTTACGGCCGGATTAACCGCTTTTTATATGTTCCGCTTGATGAGCTTGACATTCTGGAGTAAGCCCAGATTTAATGAAGAGAGAATTCATCCCCACGAAGCACCTGCTACGATGACGATACCGCTGATCATACTCGCCGTTCTTTCGATCGTCGGCGGATGGGTCGGCATCCCGAAGGCGCTCGGAGGCGGATTGGCTGTTAAACAATTTCTTGCCCCGGTATTCGAACGCGCCGACAGAATTATGGCATTACCGGAGCACGGTGTCCATACAATAGATTATTTTCTGATCATTATATCGGTAGTCATTGCCGCAGCCGGTATATATCTTGCAATTACCTGGTATCTCAAAAAGCCGGAAGTACCGCGAACACTTGCAAACAGATTCAGCGGAGTGTATAAAGTATTGAGTAATAAGTATTACGTGGATGAATTGTACGATGCTGCAATTGTCAATCCCATAGAAAGGGGATCGCGTAAGATGCTGTGGCGCGGTGTTGATGTCGGTCTCATTGACGGTATTGTGAACGGGATCGCGAAGGTCATCGCCGTCATATCAAAATACGGACGTCTTGTACAGGTTGGGGTTGTGCAGGGATATGCGGTAGTATTTGTGTTCGGCATTGTATTTATAATATTTTGGCTGCTATTCAGATAATTAAATCATCACAATTATGTTTGAAAATAATCTACTTACTTATTTAATATTTTCACCGCTTCTCGGTGCGTTCATCCTCTTATTCTTTAACAGAACAAGTCACAACGCGATGCGCTGGGTAGCGTTGCTATCAACTCTTTTTACGTTTGTGTTGGCGTTACTCTTGTTTTTCCGCTTCAATAGTTCTGTGGCAGGATTTCAGTTTTATCAGGAAGTGAGCTGGATCGAAACTATCGATGTTGCTTACCGGGTCGGTGTTGACGGGATATCGTTGTTATTGGTTATGCTTACCGCGTTTATAATGCCGATCTCCGTACTTGCATCGTGGTCGGGTATTAAGCATCGGGTTAAAGAGTATTTTGTATTTTTACTTCTGCTTGAAGTCGGTATGATCGGTGTGTTTCTCGCACTGGATATGTTCTTGTTTTATATTTTCTGGGAAGCGATGCTTATCCCGATGTACTTTATCATCGGGGTGTGGGGCGGAAAAGAGCGAATATACGCGGCGGTAAAATTTTTCCTCTTTACAATGGTCGGCAGTTTATTGATGCTTGTCGCGATCATATGGATAGGTGTTTATGCATCGCAAACGATCGGGCATTTTACTGCAGATTTACTGGTGTTATATGATATATCGCCGACAATTTCACTGACACTCCAATCATGGATGTTTCTCGCATTTGCATTAAGTTTCCTGATCAAAGTGCCGATATTTCCGCTGCACACGTGGCTGCCCGATGCGCACGTCGAAGCCCCCACGGCAGGAAGTGTAATTCTTGCCGGTGTATTGTTGAAGATGGGTACGTACGGGTTAATCAGATTTTGTCTGCCATTGTTTCCCGCAGCCACCTATGAATTCATGCCGATCATTAGTATCCTTGCCGTTATCGGGATAATATACGGAGCGCTTGTAGCAATGGTACAAACCGATGTTAAAAAATTGATTGCGTATTCCTCGGTCAGCCATCTCGGGTTTATCGTGCTCGGTATATTCGCTCTTAACGAGGAGGCAATGCAGGGAAGTATTATTCATATGGTAAGTCACGGTCTCAGTACCGGGGCGCTCTTTTTGCTTGTCGGTATGATCTATGAACGACGCCGCACGCGGCTTATAGTTGATTTCGGTGGTATTGCGAAGGTAATGCCTGTATTTGCCGCATTCTTTTTATTCATTACATTATCATCTATTGGATTGCCGGGGTTAAACGGTTTCGTCGGTGAGTTCCTGATATTGTTGGGTGCATTCCAGTCACAAGCACTTGATTCGTATTGGTACGCGGTTTTTGCTGCAACGGGGGTTATACTTGCAGCGGTGTATATGCTCTGGATGTATCAGCGGGTAATGCTCGGCGAGCTTGAAAATCCCGACAATAAAAAATTACTGGATATCAACCCGCGGGAAATTATAACATTAGTACCGATTGCGGTTTTTGTCATATGGATAGGAATTTATCCGGCGACATTTCTGGACAAGACCGAAGCATCGGGTCAGCGGTTGCTTGAACAGGTTGAGCGGGGGAGAATGATGCATCGTGCCGCACAGGCAGAAGGAGTTAGCGAAGAGGATGTTTTCGGACCAGAGCAGTCATCATATCCGGAAAACAGAACACGGTGATATTTATTCAGGCGTGTAATAAATAAATGTATTTAAATACCAGTTAATGTAGCATAACCCATGGATTTTAACCCGACCGATCTTTTAAATATTCTTCCGATACTCATCGTTACCGTAACGGCACTGGCGATACTAATGCTCGAAATTACTATCAAGCGGGCGGAACCGGCGGTGTTTGTATTCAGTATTGCCGGTTTACTCGCCGCAATGGTTTCTGCAATCTATCTGTATCCGATACGTGAGTCGGCATTTTACGAGATGGTGAATGTCGGTGGTTTCGCCAGTTTCTTTCACGTTGTTTTCATTATTATTACGATTCTGACATTCTTGCTATCGCGCCAGTACATCGAGCGAATGGGTATATACCACAGCGAATATTATGCAATGATCCTCTTCTCGCTTGTCGGAATGATGCTCATCGCCTCCTCGCGAGACTTGTTGATGTTGTTTATCGGCATCGAATTGATGTCGATTAGTTTTTATGTGCTCGCCGGGTTTATGCGGGGCAGATTAACTTCCAATGAGTCTGCACTGAAATATTTTCTGCTGGGCGCGTTTGCAACCGGATTTCTCGTCTATGGTATGGCATTGATATACGGTGCATCGGCAACAACAAATCTTCCGGCAATTGCCGGACAGCTCGATGAGCTTTTCAACAGTACTATATTCTGGATTGGTGTTGCAATGCTTACGATGGGTTTCTCGTTTAAAGTAGCATCGGTGCCGTTTCATATGTGGGCACCCGATGTGTACGAAGGTGCACCGACGACAATTACCGCGTATATGTCCACGGCAGGAAAAGCCGCGGCTTTTTCCGGTTTCCTTATTGTTGTGATGTATGCTTTTGCCGGTGGAACCGAAAAACTGCAGGACCTTTTTGCTATTCTTGCCGTTTGCTCTATGGTTGTCGGCAATGTTATTGCTATAAGCCAGCATAATCTAAAACGAATGCTCGCTTATTCGAGCATTGCACACGCAGGATATATGCTTATCGGGTTTGCCGCCGCCAGCGAGCTTGGTATGAGCGGCGTTATGTTTTATGTCGTTGCATACGGTTTTATGAATATTGGTGCCTTCGGTATTTTATCAATGGTAGAATATGGTGAGAATAAAAATCTGACGTTTGATGAATATAAAGGATTTGCATCCCGCAAACCGTTTTTGGCCGCATTAATGGCCATCTTTATGTTTTCACTTTCGGGTATTCCGCCGTTTGCCGGTTTCTTCGGTAAATACTATATTTTCATTTCCGCTATTCAGGAGGGCTATACGTGGCTTGCAATAGCCGGAGTACTCGCAAGTGTTGTCGGAGTTTATTATTATATACGGGTAATAGTTTATATGTACTTTTATGATGGAGATGTAACGCTCGAAGTCGAGCCATCATACATCGGTATCGCGGCACTTGTGATATCGGCTATCGCTGTGATACAGATGGGTATACTGCCGTCGACTATACTGCGATTAACAACCGGATTGTTCTGAATCTATGCAACAAATTGCCTCAGCACATGAGATGCGGGAATGTGATGAAGAAGCGATAAAGAAGTACGGCATTCCCGGAATAATTTTGATGGAAAATGCCGCCCGCGGCACCGCCGATGCCATGCATCGCCATATCCAATCCCTTTCTCAAAAAAATATTCTGATAATCTGTGGTAAAGGCAACAACGGTGGGGACGGATTTGCACTTGCACGTCATCTCTTCGAACAGAGTTGTACCGTCACGGTGGCCGCACTCTCTCCGGTGAATCAGCTTAAAGGTGATGCACGGGTAAATGCCGATATCATAAAAAAAATGAGCCGGACCGATTCTTCCGGAAATTTAACACTTATTCCATCGATAAACCGTCAAAAATTAGAACAACTTCCTCATAGTGATGTCATTGTCGATGCAATACTCGGCACCGGATTTAAAGGAAAGCTTAAATCGAAAGTTGCTTCAATTGTCGAATGGATGAATACACAATCGGCGACCCGCGTGGCCATCGATGTACCGTCAGGTATCGATGCGGATACCGGCAATGCTAAAGGTATAACGATGCAGGTAGATTTTACGTGTACTATGGGCTTGGTGAAAACCGGTCTCCTCTTCTCACCGGGGCGTGATGCATCCGGCAAAATTATCTGTATTGATATTCAAATCCCCCCGGAAGTTTTTCGAAGGGCAAAGATTAAAACATTTCTTGTGCAGGAACGTGATGTCCGCAATGCATTTCCAAAGCGAGCCCTTGATGCACACAAATATCAACTCGGTAAGGTGTTTGTGCTTGCCGGGTCTACCGGATTAACCGGTGCCGCAGCACTGACCTCAACAAGTGCATTGCGAAGCGGCGCGGGTGCAGTTGTTCTGGGCGTGCCGGAACAGTTAAACCTTATGATGGAAAAAAAATTAACAGAGATAATGACACTGCCTCTTGCAGATAACGGATCGGGAGTATTACACGCTTCATCCTGGGATCGAATACGACAACAATGTGAATGGGCAGATGTTATTGCCGTCGGTCCCGGTTTATCGGTTTCGGAGGATGTAAAAGAAATCATCGTGCGTATGGTGAAAGAAATACAAAAACCGCTCGTTCTCGATGCCGATGGATTGAATTTACTCGCGGGAAATGATACAATACTTGCGAAACGGGAAGCCCGTGTTATAATAACTCCACATACCGGCGAGTTCTCCCGATTAACCGGTATCAGCAACGATGAAATAAAGAATGAACGTCTTGGTGTTGTTCAACGTTATGCGCGTATGCGTAATATTACAGTTTTATTAAAAGGAGGACCGTCAATAGTTGCATCAAAAGATGGTATCCTTTATATTAATCGAACCGGAAATCCCGGGATGGCGACTGCAGGAGCTGGAGATGTCCTTACTGGAGTAATTGCCGGCTTGTGGGCGCAGGGGATGACGGATGATGCGGCAGCATATTCTGGCGCTTATATTCATGGAGTTGCCGGAGACGCAGCAAAAGCGAGATATGGCGAACAGGCAATGACTGCGGGAGATATTCAAGAAGAGTTATTGAAGGTATTGAAGGAAATTACAGGTTGAAGGATACGAATAAGGGATTTTGGGTATATAGTGCCCCGACAATTTTTTATGGAATCTTTGTTATTATTGCGACCGGAACCCCCGGTTCCTATGTTCCGGAGGTGGGTATTCAGGGACTTGACAAAGTGGTTCATTTCGGGATGCATTTTTTATTTGCAATGCTCGTACACCGGGCGTTATTATACCACGCAAACGGCGCGATGATGAAAACTCACACACTGTTGTTTACAGTCCTTTTTGTTGCTGTTTTCGGCATCATTGTTGAGTGGTATCAAACTTTCATCCCGGATCGTTACCCGACTATCGGTGACGGTATTGCGAACATTCTTGGTGCAGTAGTATATGCTATGCTCTATACAGCCGGTTTATATCGAATCTGGCCTGAACGGAGTATCCGCGTTCTACGGAACTAATCAGAACACATCTTGTTATAGGAGATGTAGGAAAAATATTTGACAAAACATTCTAATATTGGTATATTTTAAAAAATAACCAAGGTAAACTCCAAAAATAGGGAGTTGATATATATGGCTAAATTAAAACGAGGGAAGATACCGGAAGAAGACCTGCGGCTCAAGTATCCAAAAGTACTTGAGATCAGTCTGATAGTTGCGATAGCGATTTTTATTATCGCATTCAGATTTCTACCGGAGTGGGAAGGTCCTGAAGGTACTATAGTGCAAGACCAGGAGCTCGTTGACATCGAGGATGTTGATGTCACGAGACAGGAAGAGCGGCCGCCACCACCGCCTCGCCCGCCGATACCAATAGAAGCACCGGGCGATGAAGTGATGGACGATCTCCACTTTGATTGGAGCGAACTCGATCAATATGAAGACGTTCCACCACCGCCGCCGCCGGCAGACGACGAACCGGAGGAAGAATTCTTCCTTGCGGTTGAAGAGATGCCTGAAATTGTCGGCGGTATAGAATCGATTCAGCGCCGGGTACGTTACCCTGAGCTTGCAAAGCGAGCCGGTGTTGAAGGTACCGTTTACATTTATGCCTTTGTTAGTGAGCAAGGCCAGGTAGTCCGCACCGAGATAGTCAATGATCCGGGAGCCGGACTTGGTGAAGCAGCGGCGGAAGCTGTACGACAAGCAGAGTTTACGCCCGGAAAACAGCGCGGTCAGCCGGTTCCGGTGCGTGTATCGATACCGGTTCATTTCCGGTTAGCACGATAAACTTACCAGACATAAAACCCCTTATTGTTATGCAGTAAGGGGTTTTTTATATCAATTATGGAAGTTCAATTATTTCTACTATTTCTCATCACGCTGTTACTCAGCACACTGTTT
>SKXH01000243.1 GCA_007128495.1 Bacteroidota bacterium | reverse complement strand
TTAGCAGACGCATACCGTTCCATTGAATGGAGAATGATCATTCTTATAGCCGGATTCATTCCGCTCGGCAACGCGATGATGCAGACAGGAACTATTGATCTGTTCGTTACAACGGTACTGGAACCCATCGGTGCCTGGCATCCGTATTTTATTCTTGCAGCAATGTTCCTTTTTTCGTCCGTAATCGCGCTCATTACATCGAACATCAGCGCTGCTATTTTAATGAGTCCGGTAGCAATGACAACCGCTACAACTCTCGGCATCTCGCCGGGCATCCTTCTACTCGCCGTTGCAATCGGCGCCTCGAACGGATTTATGACACCGGTTGCCCAGCAGGCAAACTTGCTCGTTATGGGACCCGGTAATTATGAATTTAAAGATTATATTAAAGTCGGATTCGGATTGAGTGTTGTTGTGTTTATCGGGGTTATTTTGTTTTTACCGTTATACTGGCCGATGTGAACCGGTTAATGGATATAGGTTGTTTGTTAATAGTAAACGCCCGTATCCTGAGAACCACTAACCAGGAACAATTAACCAATAACGATACATGGATGGGATATGGAACCACTAAATATTTACAGTCAACTTCCACAATTCACCAACCTCAAAGGTGTCGACGGAAAGACCTATGGCAGCGATACATTTGCTGATGCGCCGTATCTACTGGTGGTGTTCAGCTGCAATCACTGTCCCTATGTAAAGGCATACGAAGACCGCATTATCGACTTTGTAAAGAAATACAAAGAAAAAGGTCTCGCTACGCTGTATATCAATTCCAACGAGGATCAAAACTATCCCGAAGATAGTTTTGAGGAAATGGTGAAACGGGTAAATGAAAAAAATTTCCCGTTCCCGTATGTCCGGGATGAAAGTCAATCGGTTGCGAAAGCATTTGGTGCAACCCATACGCCGGAATTTTTTCTGTTCGATAAAGACCGGAAACTTCGCTATCATGGCAGATTCGACGATAACTGGCGCGAACCTGATAAGGCAGCCCGGCATTACCTCAAAGAAGCAATGGATGCATTGATTGAAGGGAAGGAGGTACCGGAACCGGAAGTACATTCGATCGGGTGTACGATAAAGTGGAAGTGAATGTAAAGATGGATATAAAGATGTAGTCCACCTTCAAGGTGGACTACATCTCACATCACATCTTACCTCAATACTTCACCTCGACACCAAAAAACACACCTCTCCCGTCTCCCGGTTCAAAATAACGCTGCCGGGCTTCATTAATGCGTACGTAAGACGCGTACCTTTCATCAAACATATTCTCAATCGATATGCTCAACGATACCACCCGCCACCGGTAACCCGCAAACAGAGAGACCAGAGTGTAAGCATCGTGCATATCGGTGTTGCCATCGTTCACATAATAGCTGTCGTTCCAGACAACATTCGAACCTATATACAATCCGCCGGGAATATCATAACGAACACCTCCCGTTAACCGGTGTTCCGGAATACCCGGCACCCTATTTCCATCATGATCCTCATCATCTACAAAACGAAAATCGGAATAGGTATATGCTGCTCTTAGCTGCATATTTCGGATAATATTCGATCTGACCGATGCTTCAATTCCATTATGTCGTGTTTGCGCTGCGTTCCGATAGCGCGTTTGAAAACCTACCGTGTACGGTATAATATCATTGTCGATGTTCATCGTATAGGCGCTGAGCGCGGTTTCGGTATGCTGTCCAAACGAAGTGCGGATTCCAGCTTCGAAATTCCGTGCACGAATCGGTCTAAGCTGGAAATCGGCACCGCGAAGTTCGGTTATTGCCGGCGGCTCAAATCCCTCACTGTAGTTCGAATGAACTATAACGCCCGTTGCCGGCTCATACGCAAAACCGACCGACGGCGTGAACCTGTCGAACGAATCGGTGAACGAATCGTCGCCTATGAGATCGGAGAAATCGTATGAGAGATGATCGTAGCGTCCGCCAATCGTTAACGTTAAGCGCGGGTGGATAAAGAATTCATCCTGTAAATACACACCCGTTTTACCGACGCCGATCTGTTCATTTCTGCCGAGGTCGCCACGCTGCCCTTGTTCGTTTACGTAATACCGGGCACCGCCTGTAATATACTGACGCTCCGCGCCGGCAATGAGCTTATTCGATCGTTCAGCAACCCTATGATCGATTGCAATCCTTCCGTCGATACCCGAAGAGCGGAAGTCCTCTTCGAGCACCATGAAGATAGGATGATACGGCGTAGCATGTTCGCCGTAAAATCCGGACACGGTAATATCAACCTGATCACCGAGATACCGCCGGTAGCGCACTCCGAGACGGGATCGTGTTTTATCTTTATGCCATTGTCCATTGATCGATCCATCGCTTGCAGCCCGTGGATCGGCCTCGAAGCCATCCCGCGTCAAACTGCCCGGTAGTTCAAAATCGATCGCCCGCCAGAAGGCAAGCAGCTCGAGACCCGACCGGTCGTCGGGTGCAAACGTGAAGCGGCCGAACACACGCTGTGAATTACCGCCGCTTCTCTCGCGATAACCTTCTTTTTCATGATACGATGCACTGAGGAAATACGAATATGAATCACGTGCACCGTGCAGTGAAAAACCGTGACGCTGAAAACCGTAACTTCCCGCGATGGATGAAACGGCAACACCGAATGGTTGATGGTGTTCACCGAATATGAAGTTCACCGCACCACCAACAGCACCGCTGCCGTACAAGGCCGATGCGGGTCCGCGCAAAACCTCAACACGGTCGACAATACCCAGATCGACCGCGTCTATATCGGTCAAACCATCGGGGTCGGTGAGCGGGATACCGTTGATGAGCACGTTGATACCCCGGACTCCCCAATTCGTGCGTATGCCCGAACCGCGAATGGAAATGCGTGCTTCATCCTGATTGTGACGGGAATGAACATGCACACCGGGGACAAATTGAAGCGCGTCGTCCATATAATGAGAGCGCGTCCCCTGCATCGCTTCGGCTTCAAGCACGTCGACGCTGGTGGAGACGTGACGCATCTGCTGTTCCGGCCGAAGCGAAGTAACGACAATATCACCGAATTGCACGGGCTCGGGAGTGAGAAGAATTGTAAGATCCTCATCGACAGCAGTATCGTCAATAATATCAGAATAGGATCGATAGCCGACGTACGAAATACGCAATGTATCGGGGAACGCTGAAGCATGAATAGAAAAAACTCCGTCACGGTATGTCACATCGCCGGTACCGGCGTTAACGAGAATGACATTAGCACCGTAAACCGGTTGATTCGTTTCGGTATCTATGACGCGGCCGGTAATGGTTTGTGATTGTACTGATGAAACGATTATAAAAAATAGTGCTATCAGAATATAATAACGCATAGTCTGCCACAGATTATTGTATAAGTTCGATTGTTTACGTATATAACAGTGACGGCTCATTAAATGTTGCATAGATATACTCAACATTGAATCTCAGAGTGTAAGTTTTATATTAATTGAAATAAGTTGAATGGCTCACCAAAAACCCGGAACAACAAATACAAAACAAGCAATCCCGTCTACACACTAAACCAATAATTTAACTTTAATAAAAATACATTATCCATCGGTGTCCGGAATGTATCCATGAACGTCTCGCGGAAGGGCTGGTCGATGCGGCTGTGAAATCCGTCTCGCTCTTGGGTCCAGACAGCATAGATGGTGCTGCCCGGTCTGAACTCCCAGCGGAGAATTATATTGGCATTGAATCCCTGATAATTGAAATCGGGGGTTCTGTATGACGGATGCGTTTCATCATAGTCGATCGGGCGCAGGTCATCGGGTGCAGCAAGATAGCGCGGATTTTGATACCACACTTTGGATATCAAGACTTGGGTAAAGAACTGAACCGATAGGCGCGGGTGGAATGTGACAATCCCTCGAAGCGAAATATCTGCCTGATCGAGATCACGGTCGCCGAACAAACTGATAGCGCCGAGATCATCATCTACTATGTTATTGAACCACGATTCCCTTCCTCTGCTCCGGTACCATCCGATACCCGGGCTAACCTCAAGTGACGGAGCCGGACGGATATCGAAGTCGAGGTTCAAATATACTGCATGCCAACCGTAATGACTCCACCGTATGTCATAGGTCGGGTAGGCAATTATAGAATTTCGTTGATCGGAGCTGATCCAGCCATTTATGATATGATATTCCGGTCGTTTATATAACTCCATTCCGCGGGTTTCAAAGTCATCGTAACTTGAGAAATTATATTGATAACTGATCGATGAACTCCAGAAATTCGCATACTCTGAATAAAATGTGAATTGCGTATCTTGCTTGATCGGCATACCATCCATATTCCACCGGGATTCAGCCGCAAGCCGTGTCATATACCGGCGAAAAATTCCCCCGGCGTAATCATCTTTATAATATACATCCGCCCACACTCCTTGATAATCCGCGCGTTGTCTAAAACCCAGATCATTCGGATTAAAGTCACGTGAAAAATAATCGTAATTGGCACTGGCAAGCCAACGAGTTCCACTTGGTTTTGCAATATAAAGCCGCGCAGCGGAACCCTCCCGGAGGTTTCCGTTAATCTCGGTTCGTGTAGCCGCAACAAACCCATCCACAACATACTCGTTATTGCTGAACCGTAAGTTCCAATCCATACCGCCGCTTACGGCTGTCTCCATACCATCGCGTAGTAATCCGGTTGCCATCACACCCACTGCAGAGTTATCCAGAATTTCCTGCCGCATACGTAACACATTATGCATCCCGCGCGGCTGAACCTGTATCCGCAGTTGTTCCCCTGCATCAGTTTGTACAATGGCCTCCTCTGTACCGGTCAATGCACTCAGCGCACCGACCGATAAACCATCTGTTGTTCGGCTGGTGAGTTTTGCTGCCCCCAGTATTGTTGTTGCTTGCGGCATTTCAACAAATCGTTCACCGGGTCTCAAACGCGGTTGGATTGGTTGACGTCCGATCCTTCGTGAATAAAACAACCGCATCTGTCTGCCGTCAAACGTTGAACCGAAACGGAAAAGATCGACCCCCTCTAAGAAGAACGGTCGTTTTTCGGGATAGAACGTCTCAAATGCAGTTAAATTTATAACATTTTGATCGATCTCCACCTGTCCGAAATCAGGATTGATTGCAATATTGAGCATAGTATTTGTCGCCAATCCCAGCTTCATATCAATCCCGGCATTTCCTGTAATATTACGTTCAGAAACCTGCGGCAATTGGTCCGATTGCCGGCGTCCCTGTGAAACAAAATACGGTAACATTTCGATATGAAGCGGTGGATTGATCCCGGTCATACCGTGCAGCCGTCCGAAACGTGAAACGAGTCCTGTTTCCCGCCTCGGTACTACAATCCAATGAATCTCTTCATTCTTCCGGGCTATAAATCTCCTGAAATTAATGCCCCACTCGTATTCCTCGTCGTTTTTATCAAAGCGCAGCGCGGTAAACGGTATGCGCATTTCAACACTCCACCCTTCCTCGATCCGGGCTGTCGATGATTCCCAAACCGCTTCCCAGCTGCCGTCAAATCGGGCCCCGTCGTGACTGTAGATGCCGTCTCTCTGTACATTTGAAACATTAACGGAAAACCGGTATGCGGTTCGTTGGTCATTGTTGCTGTCGATTAAAACTTCAAATCGATCGGCATGTGTGTAACGGTCGCGTCGTGAGAGCTGTCCCACAATTGCTTCAGGATCTGAGTCGTATAATATCGCGCCGATATACAGAGCGCCATCATCGTACATTACCTTGACAACACTCCGTTCGGTGGGATCCGCACCTTCATCGGGATCGTATTGTATAAAACCATCAATGGGCCGGGCCCGCTGCCACGCCGGTTCATTTAAAATGCCGTCAATGTTAATTGTACCCTGAACCTGCTCGACAATTACTTGCTTTTCATCATCTTGAGCAGCAAGCATTTGCAACAATAATGTAATAATAATGGTTACAAGTAGTGATCTCATAAACGAGGGCCTTACGACATCTTTATCGGTGCACCTGGGGAAGAAAACTATTATTAGCAATTTATAACTTTATTTTTAAAATAGCAATTAATTTTGTGATACTTGCGATACGCTCCAAAAGATAAATCGCAAAATAACTGCGGAACATTGTAATAAACCCAATGCTTCTTTATCTTGTAAGGATGAAAGATAAGAATACAAATGCGGATTCCCGGGCGATCGAGCTGATGTTCGATTCCATTGCTCACCGCTACGATCTGCTCAACCGGGTGTTGAGCTTCGGTATCGACACCCGCTGGCGTAAGAAATTGTACCGTATACTCAATCTGCAACCGGGTCAAAAGTTACTGGATCTTGCCACCGGCAGCGGCGATATACTCAAAGAATTTCAAAAAACCAATAATATCATTGGGGTTGGATGCGACCGTTCGGGTCATATGCTCACTTTCGCCCGAAGAAAACTCACCGACAGGAATATGCCCTCACTGCTCGTGCGGGGCGATGCATTCCGACTGCCGTTTAAAGAAGATACGTTCGACGCCGTAACGATCGGTTTTGGTATACGTAATATGCGGCCGCGTGTCGATGCGATGAAGGAAATCTACCGGACCATAGCGCCGGGCGGCCGGCTTGCTATCCTGGAATTTTTCCCCCGCCAGACGGGATTTCGCGGTAATATCTATAAATGGTACTCGACAAACGTGATTCCGCGTGTCGGCAAAATTATCTCAGGCAGCGATTTCGCCTACCGGTATCTTCCCGATTCAATTCGCGGCTTCCCTGAAATTGAACAATTCGAAGACGAAATGCGCGAAGCTGGTTTTTCGATCGATGCAGTACATCAGCTTACATTCGGGGTTGTTTCGATTGTTGTGGGGAGAAAATAATTTAGTGAAGATTCGTATGTCAACCGTACAACATTCTCAATATGATACGTATGAGGAAACATATCAACCGGCTGCATTCGGTCGATGCGATAGCCGTGTTCCGTGAGTGCAGCTATGTCGCGTGCCTGCGTTGTGGGATTGCAACTAACATATACTATTTTCGGTAACCGTAAATTCAATATCTCGCGTATCGCTTTCGGATGAACGCCGCTGCGCGGCGGATCGAGATACAAAACGGTCGGCTGCTCATCAAGCCATTCATCGCTCTTCTTTAATTTCTCGAGTACATCTCCCTTTACGAAACTCACGTTACCGATACCGTTTAATTTAGCATTTTCATTTGCATCCCTGACAGAATCTTCAACCGATTCAATACCATAAACATGTTTCACAGAATCGGATAAATAAATTGTGATTGTACCGGTACCGGAGTAGAGATCGAGTACGAGATCATCACCCGATAACTCGCCGAATTCTTTCGCAACCGAATACAATGTCTCCGCCTGTGCGGTATTCGTTTGAAAAAATGAATTAGCCGATATCCTGAATGAATAATTTCCGATACGGTCGGTTATATACCCGTCACCGTGATAGACGATCTCCTCATCCCCTACGGCAACCTGTGCTTTACGCCG
Organism: Bacteroidota bacterium; assembly: GCA_007128495.1. GTDB lineage: Bacteria > Bacteroidota > Ignavibacteria > T3Sed10-11 > T3Sed10-11 > T3Sed10-11. Next base: position 23,812 of record SKXH01000243.1, on the reverse strand, counting down.
ATTAATATTGTTGACAATTGTAGATACTGCCGGAACATCTTTGAGTAATCTTTTAACAACCTGTTGCATAATATCCTGCCGGTTATCCGACGTTACAACGTTTACCATGATCTCGCCGGTCGAACGCCTTTGCTTAATAACGAGGAAACGAAGAAAACCCTCATGTGAGTGTGTCGTATACGGCTTGATATCCAAATCTTTTGCAGCTCGTCTAATTGAATCGAGGATTTGGTTACTCTCCTCCGATTGCAGCCAGCATTCTTCGATATCGAGTACTTTATCATATCTACCCGGCACGTGCAAACCGAGCGCAAAGTTTTTATCATATTCTTGACCCGAAGCGATCTCGGCGGCGGTAAGCCATCGCTGATCGGAGAAAGAGAATTCCATTTTATTTCTATAAAAAAATATATCATTCGCTCCTATCGGCGGTGGTATTTCGGTATCTTTGATCCCGCCAATACGTTCAAATGAATCGATCACGTGGCGATGTTTAAACGAGAGCTGTGCATCGTACTCGATATGCTGCATTTTGCATCCGCCGCATGCACCGACATAGCGGCAGCGAGGTTCAATGCGCAGATCGGAGGGTTCAATCAATTCAAGCTTACGCGCTTCGAGATACTTCGATTTGACCTTCGTTATGGCGGCACGTACTGTGTCGCCCGGCACGGAATCGTTCACGAATACGACAACTCCATCAATACGAGCGATTGCTTTGCCTTGAAAGCCGAGCGTATCGATCTTCAGTGTAACTTCTTCACCTTTTTTGATTGTCATGATATTATTCTAACAGGGTTAATCATCCAGCATCGCTTCATATTTTTTATGGATCTTGTCCAGGTCATTACTGATGTGCTCCCACTCGTTATACAATTTTTCAAGTTGCTCTTTCGATTCTGAATATTCGTGATGTGTTGTGCGAATCTCATCGGGATCGTTATACAATTTCTCATCCATCAGCTTTTGTTCAAGTTCTTTTATATGTAATTCGATGGTGTGAATTTTCTTTTCAATATCATCAAGCCGTTCGGAAAGCGTGCGTGTTTCAGAATACCGCTGCTGTCTGATCTCCGCCTCACGCCGCTTTCGATCCTTATCGTCGCGTCGCTTTTCCGATTTCTCTTTGGTATGTTCGGGGATAGTCCGCTCCTGCTCTCCGTCGATAACAGCAAGGTATTCTTCAAGTGTTCCGGGATATTCTTTTATGATTCCGCCATGACGGAATTCGACAACTTTATTCACTATACCTTCAAGAAATGCCCGGTCGTGCGAAACGATTATATATGAACCGCCAAATTCCATTAACGCCTGCCGGAGAATTTCTTTCGAACGCATATCGAGATGATTAGTCGGTTCGTCGAGGATGAGAAAGTTTGCAGGTGTTAAAAGCATCTTCGCAAGTGCAAGGCGTGACTTCTCGCCGCCTGAAAGTACCCGTACAGATTTAAACACATCGTCCCCCTGAAACAGAAAACAACCGAGCAGTGTACGAATATACTTCCGCATCTCACCTTCTGCTACAGAATCCATAATCTCAACCGGTGTTGAATTTGGATCGAGTTCTTCGGCCTGATTCTGCGCAAAATAACTGAGCATAACATTATAGCCATCTTCACGGGAACCGCCGGTCATCGGTTCTGCACCCGCAAGGATTTTCGCCATCGTCGATTTACCGGCACCGTTCACACCGACAAAAGCGATACGGTCGCCGCGCTCAACTCTGAAATCGACGCCATTAAATACTTCGTTCTGGCCGTAATGTTTTTTAACATTTTGAAGGTCCATAACAACAGCTCCGCTTCGCGGAGGAGGTGGAAAATGAAATGAAATCTCGCTCTCTTCATCTTCGAGTTCGATACGTTCTATCTTTTCAAGCTGTTTGATACGGCTTTGTACCTGGCGGGCTTTTGTGTTCTTATACCTGAACCGCTCGATAAATCGCTCGCTCTGTTTTAACTGTCGCTGTTGATTCTTATATGCCGCTTCGAGCAACTCCTTTCGCTCTTCCTTTTGAACGACGTAACTTGAAAAATTACCGGTATATGCCGTCAATTTACCGAGACTTAATTCCCATATATGTTTGCACATAGTATCAAGAAACGCTCGATCGTGCGAGACGATGATGAGACTTCCCTCGTATGATAAAAGATATTCTTCAAGCCAGCGAATTGAATTGAGATCGAGATGATTCGTCGGTTCATCGAGCAGGAGTAGAGAGGGCTGCCGTAGTAATAATTTTGCAAGCTCGATACGCATCTGCCAGCCGCCGCTGAAATGTTCGGTCATCCAGGTAAACTGCTCTTCGCGAAACCCCAGTCCCATCAACACCTTCTCAATAGATGATTTCATGCGGAACGCACCCGACATCTCAAGGTGTTGCTGCAGCGCGCCCATTTGCTCGATCAACTCGGTACGTTCCTCATCGGTACAGTCCGGACTCGAAATATCTGCTTGTATGCTCTCCAGCTTTTCCTGTGTTTCGAGAATATCACCGAATGCCGTCGCCACCTCATCATACAATGTTTTCCCCTTCATACGAACGACTTCCTGGGGGAGAAAACCCACCGAAGCGGCTTTTGCTTTCTCGATACGACCGGTATGCGGTGCAATCTCTCCATTGATGATACGCAGCAATGTAGTTTTCCCCGTACCATTTGAACCAACCAAACCGATACGGTCGCGCGTACCGATGTTCAGGTTGACGTTTTCAAATAAAGTATTATCGCCAAATTGTATACCGATATTTCGTAATGTAATCATACCATCAACACTGTATCCTGTCTCACATAGAGGTGACAAACCTGAGAATTTTTTCTACCTTCTCGGGAGAATCTGCTTCTACATAGTATCGAATAAGCGGTTCTGTTCCCGATGAACGAACGAGCAGCCAGCTATTATCCAAATAATATTTGTATCCGTCGAGATTATTTCGGGATTTTACCGGATATCCGGCAATTGAATCCATCCCTTTTTTAAACGAACGCATAATACGTGACTGTTCCTTTTTGGGCACCTGTTGATCGATCCTGTTATAGAAATGATACCCGTATTCATCCATTAACTCTTCGACAAGTTCGCTTAATTTTTTCTCACGCACTGCTACCATCTCACAGAGCAGTAAACCAATGAGAATTCCATCCCGCTCGGGAATATGATTCTGAATACCTATTCCGCCGCTCTCCTCTCCGCCGATGAGTACATCTCCTTCAACCATTTCTCTGCAAATATGCTTGAATCCTATCGGTGTGATATGCAGCGGTATATTATACCGTTCACACATCTTATCGACAAGTTCAGTAACCGAGAAAGATTTTACAACAGTGCCCCGAAGACCTTTATATTCATATAAATATTTTATCAGCAATGCAAATATCCTGTGAGGATCGACAAACTGTCCTTTTTCATCCACGGCGGTAATACGGTCTGCATCGCCGTCCGTCGCGAAACCGATATGATACTCTCCCGATTTCATGGCATCGAACAGCGGACCGATATTCTGGGGCAGCGGTTCGGGATTAATTCCGCCGAATGACGGATTATGTTTCGCGCGCAATTCTGTTACAGAATCGACGAGCTGGCCGATCACCCCCGCTCCTGCACCGTACATTGCATCATAGGCAATTTTTACTCCCGCTTCGTTTATCGCATCGATATCGATCTTCTTTTTAATATCATTAACATACATTTTGGTAAGATCGACTTTCTTGACCATATCTTCTTTTTGCAATTGCTCTATAGATTTACTTCTTCGGGGACGTTGTTTATTCTGATCGATTATGTTATGAACGTGCTTTTCCAGTCGATCGATCATTTCCGGAAGGGCCGCGCCACCGTATTCTTCCTTTAATTTAAATCCGTTATAACGCGGCGGATTATGGCTTGCTGTAATGACAACGCCACCCGCAGCTTTTCGCTTTGCGATGGCAAGAGAGACCATCGGCGTCGAGGATATTGTATCAGAAAGAAATACTTTTATTCCGCGGTTACCAAGTACCCGGGCAGTAAATGCTGCAAAATCACCGGACATAAACCGCGCATCATAACCAATGACGACACCATTTTCAACTTTTTTGTGCCGTTTAAAATATCGTGCGGTTGCTTCGGCTACTTTATACAAATTATCGTAGGTAAAATCTTCTGCAATAATGGCGCGCCAGCCGTCTGTACCAAATGTAATGGGATAATCATTCTTCATGTACTATATCCTCTTATAATGTGAAAAAGTACGGGAAAGTCGTGGATATGAAAAACCGATGTTAATTCATTTATACTCCCCTCCCGATCAATTCCTGAGCGCATACTGGGGGAAATATACGCCTTCGGACGACCGGGAGGAGAAATAGTATATTTATTTAACGTTTAAATGCATCGAAACCGATGTATGCACCGACTGCGTCAAGTTCTTCTTCGATTCTGAGCAGTTGATTATACTTTGCGATACGGTCGGTTCTGCTTGCCGAGCCGGTTTTAATCTGACCGGTATTTGTTGCAACAGCGATATCGGCAATCGTTGTATCTTCGGTTTCACCCGAACGATGGCTGATAACAGAGGTAAAACCGGCTTGTTTTGCCATTTCGATTGCTTCAAATGTTTCTGTCAGCGTACCGATCTGGTTTACCTTGATAAGTATGGAATTACACGCGCTTTCGTCAATTGCGCGAGCGAGAAACTTTGTGTTCGTAACCAACAAGTCATCGCCAACTACTTGGATTTTATCGCCCACTGCGGCAGTTAGTTGCTGCCATCCCTCCCAATCGTTCTCTGCCATACCGTCTTCGATTGAAATGATCGGGTATTTCTTTACCCAGTCTTCCCAGAATTTCACCATCTCGCCGGGTTTCTTTTTCGATCCGTCGGATTTATGAAATACATACTGTCCGTTATCAAAAAACTCACTCGAAGCGGGATCGAGCGCAAGTGCGATATCTTCTCCCGGTTTATAACCTGCCTGCGTTATAGCTTCGAGAATTACCTCGATTGCTTCATCGTTTGATTTAAGATTCGGGGCGAAACCGCCTTCATCACCGACGGCTGTATTATATCCTTTTTTACCCAATACCTTTTTCAACGTGTGGAACACTTCAGCGCCCATTCGCAACGCTTCGGCAAAGGTTGGGGCATTACCGGGAACGATCATAAACTCCTGAATATCGACGTTGTTATCGGCATGCTGCCCTCCGTTGAGAATATTCATCATAGGAGTCGGTAGTACCCGTGCGTTGGTTCCGCCAAGATATCGATAGAGGGGTAAATTCAAGGTGATCGATGCAGCGTGTGCCGTTGCCATCGAAACTCCCAGCAATGCATTGGCTCCGAGACGTCCTTTATTCGGTGTCCCGTCGAGTTCAATAATCATATGATCGATACCTGCCTGATCAATTGCATCAAGACCTATAATCTCATCGGCAATGGTTGTGTTAACGTTCTCAACCGCCTTCAACACTCCTTTACCGAGATACCGATTTTTGTCGCCATCCCGAAGTTCAACAGCTTCGTTTTCACCGGTCGAGGCCCCGCTCGGTACTATCGAACGACCGACGATACCGTTTTCCAGTTCGACATCGACTTCAACGGTGGGATTTCCCCGGGAATCAAGAACTTCTCTGGCATGTACATCAATAATAGTTGTTGACATTATCTGGCTCCTGTTTCATTTTCATGTGCTCCATAGATTAACGGATTAAAAAGATCAAAAGCGATGTAAGTTACCACTTTTCGGATTGCAAATCAATTAATTGACTGATATTAGGGTCGTTATTGACCTATGGAGTAACTCATTATCTCCACATATTAATTGCACTCAACCAGGCAGAATAACCACCTCTGATCGAAGAAACCCAGTAATGCGCTGTTAAATCATCGGGGTCTGCAGTCCGCTCACGCATAAATACAAACTCAATGCCTCCACCCTGGAGGTAATACGTCCACGTCTCCGTCCGTTCCATACCGATCCGGCAATCGACCATATGTGGTTCACCGAGAATTATAAAAACCATTCCCATCGGTGTTTTCCATCCCTCGACATTGGTGGTAAACAATTCATTTGCAAGGCGGATACGTTCGTAATAATCACTCATTTTCCAGCCACCGACATTTTGCCAGTATTCATTAAATCGTTTGCGCCGTTCTTCGCGCGTTTCACCTTCCTTTATATGGTCCAAATCCCGCGAAGATGCGATATAATTCAGAGATTTGATCTGTTGATCTATATCGGTCATATGCGGGAAATCAATGGAGTGGATCATGAATTCCGTCTTTACATTAGGATTTGAGTTCCTACCGGCTAATTTCTCATCCTTCGGTTTTAGATATACTTCATACGATCCCCGACCGATATCGTCACTCATTGGTAAAATCAAACGATTCGTACCGTCCTGCAATGTCAATGTCGTGTCACCAACCATAACGGTATCCCGTTCTTCTACCCGTATGCCCGTTCTGTGATATGGCCGTTGCACACGATATGAGAACGGATTATCAATGAGAAAGTCATTGTTATATTGTTTACGAACAAGGCCGTAGCTCAGAGTTAAATTTTCTATATCACCGTTAGAATACACTTCACTAAAAATGTAGAACGGCTCAGTTAAAGTTAAAACACGGTCTGAAAGCATCGGATTAATGATCCGACGTCCATCATCATTGATTTTAATAGAACGGATCAATAACAAATCGCTTATAGAAACCGGGTCAGCTTTATAGGGTTTTATCTCGATCACCTCGCGTAATTGTGACCTGTTACCGACGGCTCTGTCGAGAATTGTGATAACTACCCGGTACGTGCCCGGGTCGAGGTCAAACGATTGCATTGTTCGATCGCTCGCACCGTAACGAGAAATTTCTTCCCGTGACGTACTCACTTTCCTTGTGAGTTCTTTCCGGTCGATGATAGTATTATCCTCATCATTGATCGAGATACTTATTACATACTCTGTTTCAAGTCTTTCCTGATTGTCGGTTGCGAAATAGAGATGAGAATGAGGCACTTCAAGGTACAAATCGAGCCGTGGTTTTTCCGGGCCCTTGAACTGTAAAAAATCGGCGAAAATTACCGGTCTGCCGAGTTGGTGTACTCTACTATCGTAATAACATCTAAATCTATCTTCCGATGTATCCAATCCAGATCTTGATGATGAACATCCCGCCATCAAGACCGCAAGGAGTAAAATCCCCACTCCAAAAATGCTCAAACGCATCTTACCCTCCGAGAGTTTATCAAAATCTTCCTTAATAATTATACCCAGTATTTTATGAAAAATCAACATTTAGATTAACGCCAGGGAGGTAAATTCTCCCAAATAAGATCGCCGTACTCATCGGCATACTGAGCACGATCTATCCATTCATTCAGACTATGTACTGCTGCGGGAGATTCGGTATAATTCATTGCATTCCAAAATTCCAACACAGAATCCTGAAATTTCCCCTGATAGAAAAGAGCCCCTCCTATCCGTTTTGTTGCAAGATATTTAAGGTAATTATCTTCCACATTATTTCGCAGGAGAATATGATAAGTAGATGAGTTGAGATAATCCCCATTATTATGATAATAACGAGCCAGGACCCACTGCAAACCGAGAGAGATATCATTATCGGGCGCCTGTCCCGCCAGGGATTCTAAAATCGCTTCCCGATCCTCAGGTTCAAAAAATAGTAATCGCCAGAGGTCGGTATCCCCCGGGGCATCAAGAGCAAGTAAACGAATCCGGAGAAATTCATTGACTGCATCGGAATAATCAATTGCAAGAAGCCGTTTATAGTAGCGTTCGGCTTGTTCAAGATCATCGTTTAATGCATATATATCTCCGGCGGTCAGGTATAACACCGGTATTATGCCGGGGAATTCTTCACGCAATGACTCATCTTCGAGATATGACAGCACCTGTTCATATTCACCGAGATGAAACCATACACGTATCAGCCCTTCGAGTGCAGTACCGTTTCGTACCATCTCCCACGATTTCGTATAAAGTTCCTCTGCCCTGTCGTAGCGTTTATCTTCCATATACTCACGTGCCGACCGGTTAAGCCGCGCCAGTGTTCGCGGGCACTCCAAGCCGAATATAGAAGGCCTTTTAAAATGGATCAATGTTTTCGTTCGCTGCCGCTCCGACACTGTAATGCGCTGGAGAACATTCGTCCATTCCCGAACGAGCTGTTCACGGGGTCGATCAAATGCGGTCTCGTAATCCGACCACGAATATGCAGCACGAACGCGATGAATTCCGTACCGGTCTATCAGAAATTGAACAAAACTACCCATCAGTACATAGCTGAGTGAGGAATGATGGCGGGCAAAATGCCGATTATCCAGAAGCAATGCCGGATCGTCAATTAACCCGAACTGCTGTATTGCTGCGGCGTGTTCGTGAAGCGTTCGATTACCCCATACCCCTTCGGTTGCCATCGCAATTCCCTCTAACATCGCGGTGGAGTTTGAAATGCGTAATACAGGCATACCGAATTCACCGGCAGTAACATGTGCAATCTCATGTAACAATGAACGCTTATAATCATCAGCATTAATATGAATTTCTTTTGACCACGGTTTAGCTATATTCGTCCTTGCCGGACCGATTAATGTACGTTTTGTTTCGGGATCGGGATATAAATAGCTGCTGATCTGCCCCACGTGCATTACTCCAAGCTTACTCATTGCCTGACGCCGGCTGAACTCGTGCTCAAGCACAACCCATTTTATCTCATCTTCATCAAAACTTTCAGATGAGTAATAAATATTAACTGTCCGTGTCTCGAAATTATTTCCTAACACATTTTCGAGATGACCGTATGTGGTACTGAAACCGAGCACACTACGGGAAAGTATCTGCACAAATATGAGGATAATGCCGATTGTAATAAAAATACTTAAAAAACTGTTAGCATAAGTATGGCGAAGCAAGCGTATTCGATCGCGCAGCGACGCATCACGTAAAGGCGTAAAGCGGAGCATATAAATGACCAGAAGAAAAACCACCGCAAGGAATAATGTGTATGCCCGGTACAGTACAAGGGTGGATGTTACCGGCATAAGGTGGTCATAGCTTAATCCGGGAAAGAATCCTATAAACGGATTATAGAAAAAGATTTTGGGCTGCACGATCGTTGAAAGAATCGATAAACCGAGCGAAATGATCATCAACAATATAAAGACGAACCTTCCCCATCGAAAAACCATACTCACCAGCCATCCCAGAATATAGGCAAAAACAATGCTGACCAATGGGAGCAGCGCATAAAATGTGAGCCCTGCAACAGGATCACAGGGAAGGCCGGGCAGTGAGGCAAGGAAAATAACAATTAGAGGAATACCGATATACACTATATTCATCACCAGTCCGTTTCTAAAACGAACCTGCGGCGGTACTGCGCTCGTCCGCCGTTCATCCCGTATTGCAATCAATCCTGCAATCAGCGAACCGATAAGCGCAAAGGACGCCGCATATTCATACCCGAAGTTTCCGAATAACGGTTGGCGAACTATGATAACCGCAGCAACGAGATATATAAGTAAAGCGACGTAGTGATTAAGACGAGTATACATTGATTATAATTTTCAGAATTCTTCGGTTTGGACGCGTTCAATTTGTGCGCCGAGTTGTTGTAGCTTTTTCTCTATCGATTCATACCCGCGGTCGATATGATACACGCGCAGCACCTCTGTCGTGCCGTCTGCAATCAATCCTGCAAGTATAAGCGAAGCGCTTGCACGTAAATCGGTACTCATAACTTTTGCTCCTTTAAGTTTACCATTACCCCGGACGACAGCAATGTTATCCTCGGTTTCAACATGTGCGCCGAGCCGGTTAAGCTCGGGTACGTGTTTGAATCGATCTACAAAAATTGAATCGGTAATAACCGATGTCCCTTTTGCCTTACACATTAACGCTATCCACTGCGCCTGCATATCCGTCGGGAAACCCGGATATACATCGGTCGTTACGTCGACCGGTTCAAGTGTCGAAGGAGCTTTTAATGTAATCGAGGAATGTTCTATATTAATAGTACATCCGGCCTGTTCGAGTTTCGATAATACGGCGTTCATATGATCGGGGATACAATTTTTTAATGTTACCGTACCACCGGTAATCGCACCCGCCACGAGAAATGTTCCGGCTTCTATCCGGTCGGGGATAGTTGCGGCATTTACCGGTTTTAGTTCATCAACTCCTTCGATACTCAAGCGTTTGGTGCCGATGCCATTAATTTTTGCTCCCATCTTTTTCAAGAATTGTGCAAGCTGATTAATTTCCGGTTCCATTGCCGCATTTTCAATAAACGTTTCCCCTTTCGCGAGAACGGCTGCCATAAGCAGGTTTCCGGTCGCTCCAACGCTTGGTGTATCGAACGAGATCCGGGCGCCTTTTAATTTGTTTGCTTTTGCTATTATGTAGCCGTGCTCGATGTTTATCTCGGCTCCGAGTTTCTTCATACCTTCGATATGAAAATTAACGGGACGAGGTCCCCAGGCACATCCACCCGGCAGGGATACACGTGCTTCACCGTAACGGGCAAGCAAAGGACCGAGCACATAAATTGAAGCGCGCATTTTCTTTACCTGTTCGTATGGAGCTTCAAATTTATTTATGGTCGAAGAATCGATTCGAAGACGCTTACCGGTGAGTGAAACTCCCAGACCCATAATCTCAAGAAGCTGACTCATTGTTTTCACATCCCGCAGATCGGGAGTGTTATCGAGCGTAAATTTACCCGGAGCAAGAATTGTTGCGGGCATCAGGGCAAGGAGTGCGTTCTTTGCACCGCTTATTGTTGCCTGGCCGTTAAGTTTTGGACCGCCGTGAATGACAAATTTGTCCATCTAAACTTCTTTAAAGAATATCTATCTATGCTGGAGGGTTATTTTATGTAATATACGAATGGATCAGTTGGAATGCAATCACATTCGATACACAATATCTTGCCGATAAACGTAAGAATATATATATTGTAATATAATAGTATTTATATCCATTTCCATACCAGCAAAATTTGTTTTTATTTCAAAAATCTTTCCCGGAGGTATCAATGAATTATTCCCAACTCGCTGCAATTCTGTGTCTGTTTATCCTAATGATTATCCCGGGTATTACAACAGCAGATGAAAACGGGCTTACCCCCGAAATGGTAATACATCTTGAAGCAGTCAACAATGCAGCCATTTCTCCCGACGGTGAAACGGTGGCATACGTTCGGCGGGTACAGCGCTCACCCGACGATGAACGCGGCTCGGCATATACCGAAATGTTTGTCGTTCCGGCTGCCGGAGGTGAACCCGAACAATTTACATTTCGTCCGCACAATGTTGCGAACCTGCAGTGGTCACCCGGTGGTGATTATATATATTTTCGATCTCACAGACCGGAGATACGTGCCGGTATGCAGGTATACCGTATTTCCTCAAGCGGCGGTGAGGCCGAAATTGTTACCGAAGAAACTTCCCCGGTACTTTCATATAAATTATCGCCTAATGGTAATGAACTTGCATATATTTCACAGGATCCCGTACCAGAACTGGTTCGCCAACGAAAAGAGGTCGGTGATGATTGGACAATCGAGGATGAATATCACCGTCACCGACGAGTTCATGTTTTGGATCTCGAAACAAATGAAACACGTGTCGTCACCAAATTCGATAAATCGGTTTGGGAATATGAATGGACACCCGACGGTGAGAAGATTCTGGTTCAGGCGAGTCCGTTGCCCGATACCGACCACAGGTATATGTTTAAAAAGATGTATCTTGTCGATGCAGATGGAACCGATGAAGCAGAGCAATTTGTCGATACCGGGGGTAAACTCGGTGGCATGGCGTTCTCTCCCGACGGTCAATATGTTGCGTGGAACGGCGCGGTCGATATTTCCGATCCGACCGACGGGACTATTTTTGCTGCAAATGTTGCATCGCGCGAGATGTGGAAAGTCACACCGGAATTTGAAGGATCCGTTAAATGGGTAACCTGGGTAGACAATAATACTCTCGCCTTCACATCAGAAGAAAAGACGTGGACCCGCATGAGTACAATTCCGCATCGGGGCGGAGAACGAACAATTTTGTTCGATGAAAGCGACAATCCTGAATTTACTTCTGCACAATTTGCATACGACCGTCAAACGTTTATCACAATTGGATCTGCATTCAATCATCCTCATGAAGTCTTCGTCGGTGATATTACTACAACTGAAATGAATCGAATAACGCATCATAATCCCGAAATTGATGAGCTTGATTTTCAAAATTATGAATACGTTGAATATGAAGCACGCGACGGGCTGGTTATTACCGGCTTATTACTAAAACCGGTTAATTATCAGGAGGGCGAACGATATCCTCTCATATGTCAGATTCACGGCGGCCCGGAAGCGGCATATACTCACGGTTGGAATACTTCATACGCGACAATGTCCCAGGTGTATTCGCAAAAGGGTTTTATGGTATTCCTGCCGAACTACCGCGCCAGCACCGGACGGGGAGTTGAATTTGCCAAAGCAAACCATCAGGATGGCGGCGGTATGGAATTCACCGATGTTATCGACGGGGTCGAATACCTTAACGAACAAGGATTGATAGACCGTGACCGTGTCGGCATCGTCGGTGGATCGTACGGCGGATATTTTGCAAACCTTGCCGCAACGAGATATGCTGGAAACTTTGCTGCAGCAGCAAGCTGGATCGGTATTTCAAACCAGTTCTCAAAAGTGGGTATGACCGATACTCCGCTTGAGAATATTCTCGTACACTTCGATCGCGCACATTATGAAAATGAACATCGTGTTGGAATTATGGAAGCATCACCGATTTGGTACCTTGAAAAAGCCGTTCAGGAGGAGAACGCAACGCCGTTAATTATTCTTCACGGCGAGATGGATGCCAGGGTACCGTACGGTCAGGCGGTTGAACTATATAACGGTCTTAAACTATCGTATAAACATCACCGCGGTATGACTCGCGACGAAATACCGGTTACATTTGTCTCATATCCGCGTGCCGGGCATGGAACCGGTGAAGTACGGCAACAATTGCATTTTTCACATACGGTCCTTGAGTTCTTCAAGAAATATTTAAAACACTGAAAAATAAAACGAAAACCCTTATCCGGAGGATTACATGCTCATTAAAAAATTCATTATCCCCGCAGTCATCTTTGTGCTTTTCTCAGTATCTGCCTTATCCGCTGAAGAGCTGAACATTCTCACACCCGAGCGAATTGTGAATCTTGAGGTTGTTACCAGCACTGCAATATCGCCCGATGGGGAGATGGTGGCATACATTAAACGGAAACAACGAGCCCCTGAAGATGAGCGGGGCAGTGCATATACCGAATTGTTTGTTGTTTCCGCAATCGGAGGAGAGCCGGTTCAATTCACACGCAAACCGCACAATGTGTCGGATATACAATGGTCGCCCGACGGCAAGTATATTTATTTCAGATCGAACCGGCCCTCAATTCACGAAGGGATGCAGGTATACCGGCTCCCCGTTACCGGAGGTGAGGCACAACTAATAACACGGTCTGAGACACCGGTACTCACATATCAGATAGCTCCCGACGGAAAACGCATCGCCTTTGTGGCATCTGATAAAAAGCCCCCTGAAATAGAACGACAGGAAGAAGACTGGATCGTCGAAGCAGATTACTTCCTGCATCGTCGATTGTATGTACAGGATGTGAATGGCGATGAAGCAACACAAATCGTACATACCGATAAATCGGTTTGGTCGTTAGAATGGTCGCCCGACAGCCGTGTTATACTGTATCAGGCAAGTCCTTTACCCACAGTTGATCATTCATTCATGTTCAAAAAAATGTATATAGTCGATACCGAAAATAACGATGGTCCACGATTGCTCACCGAAACCGAGGGTAAACTCGATAACATGGCATGGTCACCCGATGGCCTTCATGTTGCATGGAATGGAGGAGTCGATATCAGCGACCCGATTGACGGGATGCTATTCGTAGCCGAGGTAGCAACAGGTGAAAAATGGGAAGTGATACCCGATTTCGAAGGTACCGCGATTTGGGTAGATTGGCAGGATAATAACACACTTGTATTTATTTCGGAAGAAAAAGTTTGGACACGGATGAGTACAGTTCTCTACCGTGGTGGTGAGCGTACTATTTTAATTGATGAAAAAGGGCCGAATTTCACGTCGGCTCATTTCGCAGATGACCGTCAGACATTTACCACGAACGCCTCAGCATATAATCATCCACCCGAAGTATTTGTCGGAAACACTGAAAATCTAAGCATCAACTGGATCACCAACCACAACCCGATCCTTAATGATATGGAATTTAACGACTATGAATATGTTGAATACGAAGCACGCGACGGTTTGCTCATTACCGGCTTACTTCTGAAACCATTGGATTATGAGGAAGGAGAACAATATCCGCTCATCTGTCAAATTCATGGAGGCCCCGAAGCGGCCTATACACACGGCTGGAATACAACGTATTCAACTATGACCCAGATGTATTCACATAACGGTATCATGGTCTTCCTGCCCAACTACCGGGCGAGCACCGGCCGCGGTGTCGAATACGGTAAAGCAAATCACGGCGATCCGGGTGGGAAAGAATTTACCGATGTAATCGACGGCGTTGAATATCTCGCCGAGCAGGGACTCATCGACCGCGACCGCGTCGGGATCACCGGCGGTTCATACGGCGGCTATTTTTCCGGCCTTGCGGCAACACGCTATGCAGGCAACTTTGCCGCTTCTGCAATGTTCATCGGCATATCGAATTGGTTCTCGGATATCGGAACTGCCGATATTCCGTACGAACAATCGCTCGTGCACTTTGATATGTGGCATTTCAGAGAAAATCACCGGATACCGATTATGGAGGGATCTCCCGTTTGGTATCTCGAACACGCAGTACAACCAGAAAACCAAACCCCGTTGTTAATCTTGCACTCAATCGGTGATGAACGCGTACCCGTAGGGCAGGGTCAAGAACTGTGGGTCGGATTAAAGATGGCATACGATGTGCTTCGCGGAAAGGACCTGGATGAAATCCCGGTTCAGTATATAAAATATCCCCGCGCGGGTCATGGCCTGACCGAAATGATGCAGCAAATGCATTATTCGGAAACCGTGTTGAAATTTTTCAGAGAGCATCTGTTGTATTAATACAAAGTGATCGTGCGGGACAATTCGATTGCGGATTTGTTATTGTCCCGCACGAATTATTAATACTTCATGTGCAGCGAAAGGGTATAGCATTTGAAGTTATAAAGTATTTGTTATAGCACAACAGTGTAATGCGTCACCTGTAAATCCTTCTGGATTAAATACCGTTCATCCTCCTGGTAGAACACTGCCTCTTCATACTTCTCGCCGGCAAATCGTTTTATAGCTTCGTATGATTCCCACAATGATAACAACATAAACTCGGCTTTGCCATTTTCAATTTTTTGCAGCACGAATACTCCTCTGTTGCCGTCTGTTGCTTTGTATTCTTTTACACCTGTTTGTTGCAGGTACTCCCGGTACGATTCTGCATCATCTGCCGATGTTACACCGCGCCATATTCGAGCGATCATAAGACCTCCTGCATACTATTGTATATTATGTAAATGTACTATCTCAATATCGAGTAACCGGGATAAATATGAATCCAGAAATGGCTTATGGCTTGCACCGATAATAACCAGTATTCGCTCGCCGGGATAATAAGCCGACAAACGCCGGATATTCGAGGCAATATTAAGATCGCGAACCTCTCGCTGTGCCATCCTTCTGCGGTCCCATTGATTTGAAAAATTTGTTCTGAAATACAATTTGAATTGTTCCATATTGAGGTCGAGATAGTCCGGCGAGTTCCAATGTTTAAACAACGGATAAAGATCGCCTTCGGCTTTCGCCCCGTCGATCCACCTTTTTTCTTTTTCCCGGTACTCTTCATATAGCTGCTGAAATAAATGATACTCCTCGTGATCCCGAAGTTTTTTGCTGAATTCTTCGAATATTTCGTAGATAATATCGGAATCCTGATGATCGTCAATTGAACCGATGGTTGTATGTCCCAGTCTTCTCGCAAGCTGGATACCGATCGATGCGATTTCATTTCGTGAATCTGCAAACCGTTTTAGATACTCGACGATGCTTTCCGGCAGCTCATCTATAGAATTTGATTTGCGATATGATTCGGGGAGATACGACCAGTGCAGTGCGGCATTGACTCTATCATATGCAGCAACAAAATATTGTATTAACCGGAAACGGTCCTCCGGTTCAATAATATTATCATCGAACTGTTGAAGGAGTGAATCGGCATAAAGTTCGGCCTCCGGTCTGCTCAGACCAAGAATATCCTGTACTTTCCTGCCCATTTCTATGCGTCTCCGGGGCCACATTTGTGTAAAGAATCCGTACCGGTGTTCATCGAACTCCATATAATGAAGTATATGCGGCGGTACTTCCTCAACTCCGATAACCGATGGATCGAACCTTTCGAGAGTATCGAGCAATGAAGACAGCCATATGGGGTCAAATGAGTCATCAAACAATTCGGCAAGATGTGCTGTTGCCAGAACCATCACCTGCGTTTTCTCAGATTTGTTAATATCCGGATGGAACGGTTGAGTTAATGCAACTAAAATAAAGCAATGGATATAGAAAGTAAGAAGTACAATTCGCATACCAATATCTCCCGAAATAGTAAACACAATTACGGAATAGTATACGAATTATAATTGTCAGGGTTGCAATAATTTCCACCGGCGGTGCATGGCATACAGTATCAATCCCATTGCAGCATCGACAAATCCCGATAACAAAACCATGATTACCTGTTCGATGAAAATATAATAGGAAAACAGAAAGATGGCGGCGACCGTTTTCACAAAGATAATAAATGTAATAAGATACTCATATCTCACCGGATCACGATACGCCAGCCAGTACGCATAGGTAATCACAATATGGAACACTCCTCCCTGCATTTGAAAGAATCTGCTTTCGAGTTCTACAAATCCGAACAGAGTCATTATGTCGTTGCCGGCGATGATAAGAACAACACCGACACCGAATGTATGAACGGTAATAAGTAGAAGAAATAAACGAAGAACGCGGTCGGTAATACGCATTTGTTATTAACGGATTGTTGTAAATGATTGAAATTCCGGCCGTCGCCTGGGGGAAGGACGACGGCTGGAAGGGAGAAAGGCACACCATTCCACACCCAACAGATATGATGTGCCCCTCAAGCGTATATCATCATTCAATCCATGATCTTACGAAGGAATGCCGGTTTATCCGGATTCTGCTTATCGATCTTTTCTTTTTCCTTATCACGCTCGCTGCGTTCTTCACTGCTGCGGTAATGGTTGACCGAAATATCGATACCGCGCCGCATATATGCCGGTTCATCCAGCCGCTTCAGATCCTGCACTCCCGACGGGATATGGTCGAGGATCTTTGACTGCTTGGCAGAGCGCTGCGTCGGTTTACGGTTGAATCCCGTCGCGATAACCGTCACCATAACTTCTTCATCAAGGCGGTCATCGACCACCGCGCCGAGAATAATATTCGCATCCTCGCCGGCCGCTTCGTGGATCACGTTCGTCGCCTCATCCACTTCTACAAGCGATAAGTTCTTACCGCCGGTTACGTTGACCAGAACACCCTGTGCCCCGGAAATTGACACACCTTCCAGAAGCGGACTCGATATCGCCGACTGAGCCGCTTCAATGGAACGATTCTCGCCTTTGCAGATACCGGTTCCCATTAACGCATCGCCCATCTCGCGCATCACGGTCCGGACATCGGCAAAATCGACGTTGATCAAACCGGGCACGGTGATCAATTCCGAAATCCCCCGTGTGGCATTATAGAGCACATCATTTGCCACATTAAATGAGTCCAGCAGAGATGTATTCCGCTCAACGATCGATAACAACTTCTGGTTCGGTATAACAATTAAGGTATCGACATGCTTTTTAAGCTCCTCGATACCCATTTCCGCCTGTGAAGTGCGCCGTTTACCTTCGCAGTTAAACGGTTTAGTTACTATACCGACTACCAGAGCTCCGATGGTTCTGGCAATATTTGCAACGATCGGTGCACCCCCGGTACCGGTACCGCCTCCCATACCGGAAGTAATGAATACCATGTCCGCACCATCCAATGTTTGTGCAATTTCATCGCGGTCTTCTTCAACCGCCCGGTGTCCGATCTGCGGATCGGCTCCAGCTCCGAGACCGCGGGTCAGGTTCTTCCCGACCTGGATCTTGTGCTTCGCGCCGTTTCTTTCAAGCGCTTGTAAGTCGGTGTTAATGGCGATGAATTCAACTCCTTGCAGACCTTTGTCGATCATGCTATTGATGGCGTTACCGCCACCGCCGCCGACACCAACCACGCGAATCTGAGCGCCGTTGTGTTTTGTGACATCCAGTTCAATCACGTTAACCTCCTTATATATTGGGTGTGGGTTTTATGTGTTTCTAAATATTGTTTACAACTCATCAAACCATGATTTCATACGTTCGATAATCTTTTTTATATTCGCCCCCTTGTTTTTACCGTTAAAATCAAGTGTTGCCTTCTCGTTATTTTTTAACCTGTGTAAAATCAAACCGACCGCCGTAGAATAGATCGGATTCTCGACTTCCTTTACTAATCCGGCACGAAAGCCCGTCGGGATACCGAGTTTTACCGGCATACCGAGTACTTCCTGGGCTAGATCGACCGTGCCTTTAATGAGAGAACCGCCCCCGGTCAATACAGCGCCTGCCGAAAGATGCTTCGAGTATCCCGATCGTTTTATCTCCATTGCGGCTATCTCGAGGATCTCTTCCATACGAGGTTGAATTATTTGACAGAGCAGCCGGTTATCGATTTCGAGCGGTGCACGACCGCCGATACCCGGTAAGGTTATGACCTCGGTATCGATTAATGACGGCATATATGAACAGCCGTGTTCCCGCTTCAGGCGCTCGGCCTGCTCTTTCAACACTCCCAGTCCTTTCCGGATATCATCAGTTACTTTTTGTCCGGCGACACCGCTATCGTAGGTATGGCGGATAGTACGTTCTTCGAAGACGGCAAGATCGGTTGTTCCGCCGCCGATATCGATAAGCACTACTCCGACTTCTTTTTCTTCATCATCGAGTATCGCATAACTTGAAGCGAGCGGCTCAAGTACCATATCATCGACATCAAGGCCCGCCCGTTGTACGCATTTGTAAATGTTCTGAGCGGCGGTCACCAATCCCGTTATAATATGTACGTTGGCTTCCATCCGTACCCCCGACATACCGACGGGATCATACACCCCATCCTGGCCGTCGATTATAAATTCTTGCGGGATGACGTGTAATATTTGCCGGTCTGCGGGCAATGCTACCCGTTTGGTATCTTCTATCAAACGGTCAACATCCGACTGCATAATTTCATTATCGGTGTTGCTGATCGCGATGACGCCGCGGCTTTGGAAACTCTGTATATGTTCCCCGGCGATACCAACATTGACGCACTCGATTTTAACCCCCGATTGGGATTCAGCTTCCTCGACCGCTCGTTGGATCGATTTTACCGTTTTATCTATGTTTGTGACGACACCGCGGGTCAATCCTTCAGACGGACTGCGCCCGATACCGAGAATATTTACCCTACCGTCATCTTCTTCGGCTGCAACGATCGCACACACTTTCGTTGTGCCGATATCGAGTCCTACAATTATATCATTTTGCATACGCTCATCTCATCTTTTATAAACTGTGATAAAATTCGTTATCTTCCATTTTGCCAACGTGTAACTATTTGGTCGTCATACCGCAGGTCAATGCTCTGTATCTGATCGGCACCGACGGGAACAACTTCCTGTAACCAAAACTCTTTAAAGGCAATCAATTGTCTGGCATTAGACGCTTCACCCAAAAATATCGGGACGCCATGATCGGTGCTGTACGCCACCAGACTACCGCCCTCAAGCACCCTCATTTCAGAAAAAAGATGGTGCATTATTTCATCACTCGCTCTTGTTGCCCGAATGATCTGCAATGCACGATCAACTCCGCTATGCCGCAATGTATCGCCGGTTTGCGGTATGGAAAACTCACCTGAAATTACAGGAAGGTTTTCCATACTATTACCATAACGGACGGGCATAACAATATTTTCATCATCCAGTATTGCCATACGGGAACCGACCAGTAATGCATCAGGTTTCCTCTCCTGTACTGTTATTCGAACCGTAGCCGGAAAATCGCGGTTTACGGATGCGGTGCGAACATAAGGATGTTGTTTTACCCGGTATTGTAGTTCACCGAGATCGATATCCTCAAATAAAACCGTATCCGATAACGCCGCTATTCGTAATATCTCATCTGCGTCGATATGCATCGTCCCGCGTACGGTGACTTTTGAAACCTCGAGTTGCTTCGACCATGATTGCGCGGCGATCCACAAGAAACCGCACAATCCGACGATCAATATGGTTATAATTCCTTTGCGCATTGTTTATCCGTTGATTTCAGATGGTGCATTTTTCAGCATACTCAACTCGCCCTCGCTGAATCCGACAAGAAGCACCTCATGTTCAAGTACAACACCGAATCGCTTGTAGACTTCATTTCTCATAGTCACCATTAAATCAAAGACATCCTTCGCTTTTGCATTATCAAAATTTACAATAAAATTAGCGTGCAGTTCGGAGATCATTGCACCGCCGATTCGTTTTCCTTTTAAACCGCATTCTTCTATCAATTTTGCTGCATAATTATTTTCTGGATTTTTAAAAATGCTTCCGGTATTGGGAAAATTTACCGGCTGTGCTGCATTTCTTTTTATTAATAAATCGCGGCGTATTCGCATCAGGTCTTCCTTATCACCTTTCGGAAAACGAAACCGCGCCGATAAAACCACATCATGTTCAAATCCCGACTGACGGTACCCGAACCCGGCATCGGCTTTTTTGACAGTCATCACTTTTGAATCACGTACGACCTCTACATCCAGCAGATAGTCTGATATCTCACCCTCATATGCACCGGCATTCATTCTGACCGCGCCGCCGATGGTACCGGGAATGCCCGCCAGCATCTCGGTACCCGCATACCCATGGTTGAGACAAAAATTTACAAATGTCGAAATCCAAACCCCGGCATCGACGATTACCGTATCGTCTTTTACCCGGATATTGGTTAAGAGATCTTCAAGATTTATCATTGCACCACGATAGCCCTCATCGTGTACAAGCAAGTTGCTACCGCGGCCGACTACCATATACGGAAACTCACGCTCTTTGAAAAACCGGATAAGCTGCATTATATCTTCACGGTCGGACGGTTTCAGAAAATAGTCTGCCGGACCGCCTACTTTCAGCCACGTATGCCGGAACATCGGCTCGCTTATCTTTATTTCGCCGCGAAATATTTTTTGTAGATCTTCAAGAGAAACCATCCGGTTATCCGTGTAGTGTTTGTACAAATTCTCGATTATATTTCCAGATATCACCCGCGCCCATAGTTACAATGATATCTCCTTTTTTCTGTATTGCTTTGAGTACCGAGGGTATTTCTTTTTTATCCTGAACAAATTGAGCATGCTTATGTCCGTATCGTTGTGCCGTTTCTGTAATCAGATCGCCGTCTACTCCTTCGATGGGTTTTTCACGTGCAGGATACACTCCCGTTACGATCAAAACATCGGCGTCAAAAAATGCCCTGCCGAATTCCCCGGCAAGATCGCGTGTGCGTGAGTACAGGTGCGGCTGGAACACGCATACGATTCTTCGCTTCGGCCATGCCTGCCGTATTCCTTGCAGCGTTGCCTTAGCTTCGTTCGGATGATGTGCATAATCATCGATAACCAGCACATCGTCCGATTGATATTTAATTTCGGTACGGCGTGCAATGCCGGCGAATTTTTCAAGACCCCGTTTTGCATCCTCGAATGAAACACCAAGTTCGAGTCCTACCGATAATGCGGCGAGAGTGTTTTTAACATTGTGCAATCCGGGCAATGATATAGTGATCTGTCCCAATTCCCCTCCATAGTACATAACGGTAAAACTCGTATCCATTTTATTGTATGTTATGTCAACTGCATGTAGATCCGCTTGAGACGTCAATCCATACGTAACCAGCCGTTTATTTAGTCTCGGCATGATGCCCTGCAAATTATTCTCATCGAGACAGAGTGAAACGAATCCATAAAACGGCACTTTGTTGGCGAACTGAACAAATGCATCCTTTATTTCGTCGAGGTCTTTGTAACAATCGAGATGATCGGCCTCGAGCGAAGTCAGGACGGCAACAGTCGGGGTAATCGATAGAAACGACCGGTCGAATTCATCCGCTTCGACAACAATGTAATCTCCTTTTCCGAGCCGTGCATTGGTACCGCCGATGCTGCTCAGCTTACCGCCGACGATAACCGTGGGATCGAGGCGACCTTCGAGTAAAACCAGACTTATCAGCGATGTCGTCGTGGTTTTCCCGTGCGTTCCTGCTATACCAATCCCGTATTTTAGCCGCATTACTTCAGCAAGCATTTCGGCGCGCCTGATAACAGGTATGCGGCGCCGGTTCGCCTCGACAACCTCCGGATTATCGGTGGTAACGGCGGATGAATACACCAGGACATCCACGTCATCATCGATATTATCCGCCGAATGCCCTTCATATATCCCCGCACCGAGCTTTTGCAGACGATCCGTGATCTCACTCAGTTGACGGTCCGATCCGGAAACCTTAAAGTTCTGATCGAGCAATATTTCAGCGATTCCACTCATACCGATACCACCGATTCCGACAAAATGTATTTTTTGAATAGTGTGAAACATTTATTGTCGTCTTACTTTATCCGTTAATTTTCGTTTCGGACGATCCGGCACACGTTGATTAATTTCATTCATAGCCGCTACAAAATCATCCGGCTGTTCATATCGTCCGACGCGGATACGGATCAACCGCTTTCTTCCTTTTCGTTTAATTATTACCGCTTGTAATTTTCCGGCCGTTTCAACTTTTCTTTCTTTCGTAATGTGCATCCAATCGATATCATCTATCGGCAACACCCATTCTTTAAAACGGTTCACAAATTTAATGGCGTCGTCTTCTACCACGATGCGTCTGTTGCGTATGCGATTTACCACGATCATTGAAAAAGCAAACAGCACAAAGAAAAGCATAATGATCGCGATCGGATCCTGGTACACAAATACAAAACGTGTTTCCGTAAAGGTACCGCGGATAGCGGTGTACAAAAGCAGGGTTATGAGATACATTATCGCCTGCTGATAATAGAAATCCAATTTGTACGGGAAAACTTTCATTGTGCTTTTCTTTCTGCCAGTTCAAGTATCGATTGCGCTATTGTCTTTCCCGCATCGGGTTTTCCGAGCGCTTTTGCCTTTTTCCGCATTGAAGCAAGTGTAGCCGGCGATCCCAACAGCTCATTCAGAATATCCGGCAGCTCGCGTACGAGATCCGTGTTGAGAACCAAACGCGCTGCACCGTGATCGGATAACGTACGCGCATTGAACTCCTGATGGTTTGCCGCAGCATACGGATACGGAACCAATATAGCCGGCACACCTGTCCGGGTGAGCTCCGCTATTGTTGTTGCTCCTGCGCGGCAAACGGCAAGCGTTGCAGCAGCATACGCCGATGCCATATCATCAATAAACGGTACGATGCGATGATCTTCGTGCTGCCCCACGTTTTCTTTGACTTTATCATACATTGCATCACCTGTTATCCAGAGCAGTTGGGCTTCATTATCCCGCAATGTTGTCATTGATTGTAGTATCGCATTATTGATTGTTTCAGCTCCCTGGCTGCCACCGAATACCA
>SKXH01000165.1 GCA_007128495.1 Bacteroidota bacterium | reverse complement strand
CAAAACCTCAAATTCAACAAACGGACCGAGTTGATCGACAAGATCGATATGGATGCGGCAGTCATTCCAGATGTAGACTGTGCGTTGTTTTTCGACTTTCACATCCACACCGAGTGTTTGATTGAGAATAGAAATGAAACCCGGTGAGCTGCCAATTGGAATTCGTTCAAACGTCGATAATCTATCGGCGCCATCTTCTTTTCGATCATACCATATCAATTCAGTTTCCTTACCGCGTATTTCCCGCAGCTTCAACCTCCCGCGGGGAACGATATAATATGTATCCGTTTGTTCAAGTACTTCGGGTTCGGTTTCGGAAATTGTGCGGGCGATAGCTTCTGCACGTTTTATGTTCGGGTATTTTGCTTTTAATTCAAGGTTCTTTGGCATGGGGTAATTATGAATACAGTCAATTGAAAATTCATCTGGTGACCTCAAGTATCTTATACTCCAATGTTCCAGCCGGCACATTAACCTTCACAACCTCACCGAGTTCGCGGCCGAGGAGCGCTTTGCCGATCGGCGAGCTGACGGAAATCTTCCCTTCGTCAAAGTCCGCTTCTTCATTTGAGACCAACGTGTAGGTCATCTTTTCCTTTGTTTTGACATCCTCAAGCGTGACGTTGCTTAATATATAAACTTTATCGTTCGGCAAATCGCCGCTTTCTATGATACGGGCTTTTGACAGGGTCAGTTCGAGTTGCATGATCTTCCGTTCCAGATGTTCCTGCGCTTCTTTAGCGGCGTCGTATTCAGCATTCTCACTTAAGTCGCCATGCCCCCGTGCCTCAGCGATATCCTGAGCGATTTGTTTACGCCCGTTCAACTTCAATTCATGCAACTCCTCCTCAATCTCCCGGAGACGCTTTCGTGTGAGATAGATGACATCCTGTGAATTATTTTGACTCATAACACAACCTTTCCCTAATTTTTTGGCCGCTTAAATATTGTTCATACATCGATTTTGAATTCAAATTTTGTGTTTTTTCCGCTATAGTTTACCCGAATAAAATAAAAAACAAGCCCCAGCATCCCTGTTTGTCGGGAGGATGGGGCTTTTGAACATTCGATAACATTTAATAATTACAGAGAAATATGCAAGCGCTATCGTAAACTCTTCTCGATTCTTTGTGAACGCAGCGGATGCGAAGTAAGTTTCACTTCTCTTCCTCCGATACCTCCATATAATACTCTTGATTATTCCGGATGGTCGGGATTTTCAGACGTATCATTTTATATCTCAACGTCTGTTCTTTCAATCCCAAAAAATCCGCTGCACGGGTTTGCTTTTTAAACTGAACCAGAGCCCGGTGCAAAACATCATATTCGATCTCATCGAGAATTTTTTTTAAAACAAACGGCTTACCGTTTTTCAATTTGGTAAGCGCTGTGTCGACCGCTCTGATCGCATCCGCATCCCTGGGTAACGAGCGTTTGAATGCCGTTGGAAATTGGCGCTTGCAGTAATCGAGGAGTTTATTAACCTCATTACTGTTAAGGTAGTCGACTAAATTCTTTGCTTGCCAATGTTTATCACTCATCGGTATGCTCTTAATTATATCTTGTGGAGAAAGTTGTTTATTTCAAATCCATAAGAAGCAAATGTCCTAACTTATCCCGCTTCGCCTGAAGATACCGTTCGTTTTGCTTTGTAATGGGTATTTCTATCGGCACCCGGTCCACGATCTTGAGCCCATATCCATGGAGACCGACGACCTTCTTGGGATTGTTGGTCAACAATCTGATTTTGCCGACTCCAATATCCCGAAGGATTTGTGCACCGATACCATAATCGCGAAGATCGGGTTTAAATCCTAATTTCTCGTTCGCTTCCACCGTATCCATGCCTTCATCCTGAAGATTATATGCTTTCAATTTATTGACCAGTCCGATCCCTCTCCCCTCCTGGCGCATATAGAGGATCACACCCTGTCCGGCTTTTTCTACCTGCAGCATAGCAGCATGTAATTGATCGCCGCAGTCACAGCGCATAGAACCGAATACATCACCGGTGAGGCATTCTGAATGCACCCGCACCATTACAGGTTCATTAGGGGTGATTGTTCCCTTAACAAGCGCTAAATGATCCTTTCGGTCGGTTTCACTTTGATAAACATATATCGAAAAATCACCGAATTCAGTCGGAAGTACCGCAGTCACAACCCGCTTTACTAATTTCTCCCGCTGTAAGCGGTACTCTATGAGCGACCGCACGGAAATTATCTTCAGGTTATGTTTCCGGCTTATCTCCATCAACTCAGGAAGCCGGGCCATCGAACCGTCGGGATTGAGGATTTCACATAATGCCCCCGCCGGCCGGAGACCGGCCATCCTTGTCAAATCAACCACCGATTCCGTATGTCCCGTTCTTCGAAGAACCCCCCCCTCAGCGGCACGCAGCGGAAATATATGTCCCGGCCGGGCAAAGTCTTGAGCACCGATTTCGGGATCTGCCAACGCCTTTATGGTCGCTGCGCGGTCGGCAGCAGAAATACCGGTTGTTGTACCTGACTTATAATCCACGGTTACCGTGAATGGGGTTCCGTGCATTGCGGTGTTGACGGGAGTCATAAGCTCCAGACCGAGTTCATCGGCACGTTCACCGGTTATGGGAGCACAGATCATACCGCGGCCGTGCGTTGCCATAAAATTCACGATCTCCGGGGTGATGTTTTCAGCAGCAGCAATGAAATCGCCCTCATTCTCGCGGTCTTCGTCATCAACCACAATTACTATTTTCCCGTCGCGTATATCTTCTATTGCTTCATCAACGGTGGAAAAGTTATTCATTGACATTATTCATCTGCACTTTTGGTAATAGAATTGACCGATGACCGGTCTAATTTCAACTTAACGTTATCCGCTACTTTTAACAAAATTGTTTTTTCATCGATACCGACGACTTCGCCGTGCACACCCCCCACCGTTACCACCTTATCACCCTTCTTAACGGAATCCAGTAACTGCTGTCGTTCTTTTTGCCGTTTTTGTTGAGGGCGAATTATCAGAAAATAAAAGAT
>SKXH01000033.1 GCA_007128495.1 Bacteroidota bacterium | reverse complement strand
GCTCCGGCGACCGGATCGATGCGGAATGTATATGGTCAACTCCCCGGTCAACGCGTACTATTGCTTGCCGGTCCTGAAGGAGGGTTCACAAACGAGGAAATAAATAAATGTGAACGGAACGGCGGACAGGTTGTTTCATTAGGAGTACGCAGGTATCGTGCAGAAACTGCTGCATTAATGATGAGTGTATATGTTATTCACGATTGAAATACAATGGAGTTATTAAAGTGAAAATTGTTATTGTAGGCGGCGGTGAAGTCGGGATGCATCTTGGCCGTGTTCTCTCGAAAGAGAAACACGATACCATTATAGTCGATAAAGACCCCCGGATTATAGCCCGGATCAACGAACAGCTCGATGTGCTGGCTCTGGAGGGCAGCGGAACAAGTCCCGATACGATGAAACACGCCGGTACACACAATGCCGATATCGTCATTGCCGTCACGACATCCGATGAAGTGAACCTTATTACGTGCCTGCTGGCCCATCGAATGGGTGCACAACGAACAGTAGCACGCATCAGTAATGCCGAATATACAAAAGATTCGGGCGTGTTGGGTCCCGATGCATTCCACGTAGACTACGTTCTCAATCCCGAGATGGTTGCAGCACAGGAGATCGTTCGGTTGATCAAACGGTCGGAGGCGACCGATGTTCTTGAGTTCGCCGACGGTAAAGCGCAATTGCTCGGCATCAGACTCGAGGCAGATAGTCCTATCATTAACCGCAAGCTAAAGGATCTGGTAAAGGACTACCACCATATTACATTTCGAGCGGTTGCTATTAGCCGGGGATTGCGTACAATCGTTCCTTCCGGTAACGATGTTTTTAAACGGGGCGATCAGGTGTTCGTTATGGCACACTCCGAACACATAGCCGAGATGCTTCGGCTTGCTGGTAAACGCGATAAAACATTCGACAATGTTATGGTGCTCGGCGGCGGAAAAATTGGCAGCTATGTTGCGTCGCTGCTTCAAAAGGAGGTCAATGTTAAATTGATTGAATCAAATCACGATAAGTCGTTGCAACTTGCCGATGAATTATCCGATACACTTGTTATCGAAGGAGACGGCACCGATATCGATTTGCTTGCAACCGAAGGTATTATGGATATGGATGCGTTTATCGCCGTTACCAACGATGAGGAAACGAATATCATTTCCTGCCTGATGGCAAAACACCTCGGGGTGATGAAGTCCATTGCGTTGGTTGAAAAACTTGATTACATTCCGCTTGCCGGTACCATCGGTCTAGATGTCGCAATTAACAAGAAACTCTCGGCAGCTCACCTCATTCTGAAATTTATCCGTAAAGGAGTTATCGTATCGGTGGCGACATTGCACGGCGTGGATGCAGAGGTGATAGAGATGGTTGTCCAGGAGAAATCTCCGGTTACGAAGAAGAAACTTTCATCGCTGCAATTTCCCGATGGCGCCCTCATCGGGTGTGTCAAACACAACGGCGAGGTCTCGATCCCGACCGGTGAAACGCAGATATTCCCGGATGATACCGTGGTTGTGTTTACCCTGCCCGGTGCAATTAAAGAAGTTGAAAAATTCTTCGGTGCACGATAAAATGGCTACCGTGCCCGACCTCCCCCAAACATACCGGTATCGACTATGAATTATCGGGCTATCGGAGCTGTCTGTGGATTTCTGTTCATGTTTTGCGGCGTTGCGATGTCGATAAGTCTTCCATTTTCCATCTATTATCAGTCCGGTGACGGTGGCGCCATTGGTGTAACCGCTCTTGCTTCTTTTCTTGTGGGATTGGTCTTATACCGGTTGTTCAGGCAGCATCGACATGACATGAAAATTCGCGAAGGTGTTTTTGTTGTCGGCATCGGCTGGATTATCCTATCTACCATCGGTGCAATTCCGTTTATGTTAGTCGGAGTTATCGATAACTTCACGGATGCTTTTTTCGAAATGATATCGGGATTCACTACCACGAGTGCTACGATTCTTGACAGCATAGAAGAACTCCCTCACGGATTATTGTTTTGGCGAAGTATAGCACACTGGATAGGCGGTATGGGAATGATTGTACTTTCACTCGCCATTCTTCCTATGCTCGGTGTCGGGGGAATGCAGATGTATCACGCTGAGGTCCCGGGGCCCACCCCCGATAAATTGAGTCCCCGTATAAAACAAACTGCTGCACTACTGTGGAGTGTATATGCAGCAATCAGCGGTGTATTGACCGTTCTGTTAATGTTCGGCGGTATGAACTTATTCGATGCGCTCAGTCATACGTTCGGAACGATGGGGACCGGTGGTTGTTCAACCCGTGATGCCGGACTTGCATATTATAATTCGGAATATATCAATGTCCTCGTCACAGTTTTTATGATCATCGCCGGGATGAATATAGCGGTACAGTTTCGCATACTGCGGGGTGAGATATCATTGTTATGGACGGGTAGTGAGATCCGTTTTTATTTCGGTCTTATACTAACGGTGAGTGTAATTGTTATTATTTACAGGATGTTTTCGGGTGCGGTGCTGACCGGTACCGTTATATCCGATTCTGTATTTCATGTCGTGTCGATCGGAACAACCACTGCATTTGTTAACTCCGATTTTAGCGCGTGGGGGCCGATGATGGTCTTCGTCTTTTTCCTTCTAATGTTTACCGGAGCGTGCGCGGGTTCGACAAGCGGTGCAATGAAAAGTGTACGAATACTCGTTTTGTTTAAAGCGGCATTTGCGGAGATAAAACGACTCGTTCATCCGCACGCCGTTGTTCCGGTTCGTCTCAATAAGCGTGCGCTCCCACCCGAGATTATTGGGAGGATATTTGCATTTTTTGTGATATATCTTACATCATTTGTCGTCGCGTCGTTCGTTATGATGCTGGTCGGACTCTCGATGTACGATGCATTTGGTGCAGTTGCCGCAATGCTCGGGAATACCGGGCTAGGGTTTGCCGGCGATTCGATCTCAAGCGAATATGGCCATATACCGGTACTTGGGAAATGGGTGCTCGCATTTTGTATGGTTCTCGGTCGGCTTGAATTTTTCACATTACTCCTAATTCTCTCTCCAACATTCTGGAAAAATTGATCTATGCACATTCGGACCTCAATAGGCGTTGCCGCATATCTTATCGTATTTATAGGTTGTACAATGCTATTACCGGCATTGGTTTCATTTCTTATGAATGAAGATGTCTATGTATCATTGCTTGTATCATCATTTATTGCAATTGCAGCGGGATTATTGGCAGGGAGACTCCTTTTTGATCCGGATGTTGAATTAAATTTACGCGACGGTTTTTTCATTGTTTCCCTCGGATGGATTTTGATGGGAATATTCGGTGCTGTTCCGTTCTGGTTGTCCGGTGAGATTCCGCGAGTTATTGATGCGTGGTTCGAGTCTATTTCCGGGTTTACCACAACCGGTTCGACGATCCTCAATGATATCGAAGTCATGTCGCGTGGTTTATTACTTTGGCGGAGTATGATCCAGTGGATCGGGGGGATGGGGATAATCGTTTTATCAATTGCATTGCTGCCGTTATTGGGTGTAGGAGGTATGCAGCTGTTCAAAGCAGAGGTACCCGGCCCGACAATCGATAAAGTGAAACCGCGGGTGAAAGATACGGCTATAACATTATGGAAAGTATATGTACTATTCACACTTGTCGTCGGTGTGCTTTACTTTATCGGCGGAATGAACTGGTTTGAATCTGTTTGCCATGCGTTTACCACAATGGCAACGGGTGGTTACTCGACACGCAATGGATCTATCGGCGGATTCAATTCGAGTTATATAACAGTCGTTGCCACTTTTTTTATGTTCCTTGCCGGGATCAATTTTGTCCTTCATTACCGGTGGTTAAAAGGTAATTATAATTCGCTGTTAACGAGTTCCGAATTCCGCTGGTATGCGGGTATTACAGTCGGTGCTGTTATTTTTGTAACCGTCAGCACATTTAATACAACCTTTGATTCGATCTGGACAGCGCTGGAGCACTCTGCTTTTCAGGTGGTCGCCATATTGACCACCACCGGCTACGGCTCATTTGATTATGAACTCTGGGCACCGGCAGTACAATTTTTGTTATTAGTGTTTATGTTCTTCGGCGGTATGTCCGGTTCCACTGCCGGCGGTATAAAAATCGTTCGAATTTTGTTGTTGGTAAAAAACACTTATTATGAGTTAAAACGAATGCTGCACCCGAAAGCTGTTATCCCTCTTATGCTGAATAAACATAAGGTTACCCAGGGTGTTATAAATGAGATAATGGCATTTGTGTTTATTTTTGTCTCGGTATTTATTTTCGGTACTATTATTCTTTCTGCAACAGGACTCGATTTTTTTAGTTCACTCGGTGCAGCGGCTTCGGCGATGGGTAATATCGGGCCGGGATTGGGGGACGTGGGGCCGACCGAGACATACGCCGATCTGCATTCTGTTGCAAAACTGACGCTTACAATTTGTATGATCATGGGCCGGCTGGAATTGTTTACGATCATGATTATATTGTCGCGTGGTTTTTGGAAGGTTTAAATAAGACGCATTATTCGTGGTTATACATCAACCACAGGTATTCACACATCTCCTGTCCTGCCGGTAATTATTTTTGTCAACTCCTGCAACTTTGCTTCAGCACGTTTCATCAGCTTGTACGTCTTATCGGTCATATCCTTTTTAAATGTTTCATCTTCTATATCATCAAGATTAATCATTACATTTTTATAGGCACCGAATGCCGCCGCTTCCATTGCCTTTGCACCGACTTCGACGTCGGAGCGGGATGAATACTGTCCGACCCGCGCAACTTCGATGATCGGATCCCAGGCTCTGTCGACAAGTTCTATCGTATGGAACGGAACGAGCGTTGCTTTCTTTAATCCTTCCTGCATCGCTTGCGCACGTTTTGCCTTTTCTTCTTCAGTTTTTTTCGGCAGACCGATTGCTTCAATATAATCGTTGAAAGCATCGGTGTCGCGGTCGATCCCTTTCACCAGCTCTGCTTGTATTTCGACGAGCGGGGGGATTACTTCGCGCATTTTGCCGTCGAGGTGTTCGTATTTCCGGCGCCCGTACGTCAACCAGCCGACCATCGCGCCGAGTGCTACGCCGAGCGATCCCATTAATGCAGAAACCGATCCGCCTCCCGGGGCAGATGTACGGGCGCCAACTGCTTCAACAAATTCCCTCACGGTCTTTTTGACGAGGGGCCCGTCGGTTTCCTGATCGATCATATATTCAATGATCTTTTCTTCCGGTTTAAAAGGATGAATTGAAGATAATCCGAGACGATCGATTGCAAGCTGTACTTTGTTTTTCTCATCGATGATGAATAAGTTTTCCTTCTCGATGTAGTAATCGGCAGCCATAAGAATCGCCTCAAGCGGTACAAGGCCGACGATTTCGCTGCCGGCTAATCCGACATTCAACTCCTGAGCATCTTTTTTAATTTCTTCAAATACAATGTGCAGCGGTGTGATCTTGTAATTGTCAAGGTTCATCGATACCTGTGCGAGGTTGAATTCGTCAAGGTACCAGCCCATACCTTTTAATGCTTTCAACCGGCCGGGCTCCTGTACTTTTGAACCGTCTGATTTCGCAACGGTACGGCCTTGCTCGCGAACATTCAGTGCAAGCCGGTGTGCCTGATTTTTCGTACCGAGTACGTTTACGTTGTATGCAATTAAAAAGAACCGTGCGCCGGTTACGGTTGCGCCCGATTTAGAAACGAATTTCTGCGGGCCGAAATCCGGCTTCCATTCAGATTTTGTTATCTTATCCTTTAATCCCTCATATTCACCTGACCGAATCTGACGCATCGCCTTGCGGTCGGGATTCGGTTGGGCTTCTTCATACAGATAAATAGGTACACCAAGTTCTTCGCCGACCCGTTTACCGAATTGCTTCGATAATTCTACGCATTCTTCCATGGTAATATTCGCAACCGGCACAAACGGAACGACATCAGCCGCTCCAATGCGGGGATGTTCACCTTTATGCGTGGTCATATCGATAAGCTCGTATGCGGTTTTTGCTGCCTGAAATGCCGCTTCGACTACGCCTTCCGGTGAGCCGACGAATGTTACGACCGTTCGGTTTGTAGATTCCCCTGGATCGACATCCAATAACGTAACCTCCGGTACCGATTTAATACTGTCTGTTATTTTAGTGATTATCGATTTGTCTCTTCCTTCTGAAAAGTTTGGTACACATTCGACAAGTTTTTGCATGATAATTTACTCCATTATGGGAAAAAATAGAAACAAAATGATTCACCGATATTCCAGCCACGTACCGCTTTTCATTACGGCGGCTACATGATTTTCGCCGAAATGATAGGGTAAATACATATAATTCGGCATTTGCAGAAACACGATATCGGCCTGCTTGCCTTTTTCGATGCTTCCGACTTTGTCAGCGATATTCAATGATGCTGCCGCGTTAATTGTTGCTGCCGTAAGAGTTTCTTCCGGTGTCATTTTCATTTGAGTGCACGCCATCGTCATCATAAGCGGCACGGAATACGAGACACACGAGCCGGGATTGAAATCGGTTGCGAGTGCAACTACTGCTCCTGAGTCGATCAGTTTACGGGCGGGTGCATAATCGTGACCGAGGTAAAATGAGACGCCCGGCAGCATGCCGGCAATAACATCCGATTTTGCAAACATTTCAATTGCTTTATCGCTGATATGCTCGAGGTGATCGGCACTAACGGCGTTCACTTCAACCGCCAGCTCCGAACCGCCGAGCGGTGAAAGCTCATCGGCGTGGATCTTAGGCGATAAACCATACTCGATACCGGTTTGCAATATCCGGCGTGATTCCTCGAGCGTGAAGAAACCGTTCTCACAGAAGACATCGCAAAAGCCGGTAAGTTTTTTCCTTGCTACATACGGTATCATTTTTTTGCACACAAGTTCGACGTATTCTTCACGGTGTTCC
This sequence comes from Bacteroidota bacterium, assembly GCA_007128495.1. Lineage (GTDB taxonomy): Bacteria > Bacteroidota > Ignavibacteria > T3Sed10-11 > T3Sed10-11 > T3Sed10-11. Next base: position 4,550 of record SKXH01000033.1, on the reverse strand, counting down.
TTGTATTCCGGCGGTATTGCGTGGGCACCGAGAAATGTCGGGACGATGTTGATGAGATGATCTTCTTTGACCATTTTGATAACGTCGAGCATCTTCACCTCGTCATTTTCCGAGAGTCCGTAACCGCTTTTTATCTCGACGGTCGTTGTACCGTGTCGAATCATCCTGTCGAGAAAGCGCATTGTTTGTTTGCGCAATTTCGATTTGTCGGCTTCACGGGTTGAACGAACGGTGTTGTTGATGCCGCCGCCCTTTGCTGCGATCTCCTGATAGGTTGCGCCCGAACAGCGCATTGCAAATTCTTCTTCACGCGTCGCACCGAAAACCATATGGGTATGCATATCGACGAAGCCGGGTAATGCAACTAAGCCGCTTCCATCGATGATATTGGCATTACCGGAATATTGATCGGGTAAATCGGCATCCTTTCCGATCCATTCGATAGTATCGGAATTAATAACGACCGCGGCATTATCGACGGTCTCCATGTTCCGCATTTTCCTGCCGCGAAGAAAAGGTTTACCGTTTGTTACGGGTGTAGCGAGCTGTCTTATATTTTGAACGATCGTATATGTTGGATTTTTATGTGTCATAGTTGTACTTCGATATTTATTATCGTTTAGTATTCCTGCTCTTGATAAAACGTGCCCGTCACAACATTAATTGAAATTTTGGTCGACCTTGTAGGGGCCGGATCACTTTTATACGGTATGTGACGGGCACTTTCTGAACTATCCATAAAAGTTTCTTTGCCAGCGATGTTTCTTTAATTTGTTTCGAAGCTCATCAGAAAGCAGGCGTCCGTCCGATACGGCGCAATTTGCACGAACGTTTTTCACCGTCCGCATACCGGGAATAACGGTTGAAACCGCAGGATGCGACAGACAAAACCGCAATGCAAGTTCGGGCAATGTTTGTGCTTCGTTACCGAGCAGTTTCTCGAGTTTTTGGACCCGCTCCCACACCTGTTGTTTCCGATCTCCCCGGAAGTAACGGTTGCGCCAATCACGTTCGGGAAAGGTTGTATCCGGGGTGATCTTGCCCGTTAATCCCCCCTCATCGAACGGTACCCGAACGATAACTCCCGTATTATTTTGTATACACGCGGGGAAGAGATCGTTTTCGGGTGACTGATCGAAAATATTATAGATAACCTGAACTGTGTCCGCTATTCTCTGCTCGACTACTTTGATTGCATTCTGCGGTTGGTGATCGTTTACCGAGACGCCGAAGAATCGTATTTTTTCTTCTTCCTTTAGTTTCGCCACGGCATCCTGCCACCCGCTCTGCTCCATAAAATTATCGTGCCATACGTGAAGCTGATGAACGTCGATGCAATCAACCTTCAGGTTGCGCAAACTTTTTTCTGTGCATTCAATAATGTATTCGGGCGGAAATACTTCGGAGATCGGAACATTTTCCCGGGCGGGCCACTTCCAGTTCTTCGGGGGAATTTTTGTTGCAACAGTTATTTCTTCACTTCTGTCTTTTAATACTTCGCTTATTAATCGTTCACTGTGTCCGTCGCCGTATGCGAGCGCGGTATCGATGAGTGTAACCCCTTCATCAATTGCTGCGTGCAGTGCCTGTATCGATTCATCATCGTCGGAGCCCTGCCACATCTCGCCCCCGATACCCCATGCCCCGAAGCCGATTTCCGATACCTGTAATTCTGTTTTTCCGAGTTTACGATACTGCATACTACCTCCGGTTTTTTCAATGAGAATTACAAATGAAACAGGAGCGACATGAGTGCCGCTCCTGTCGGGTCTTTTCTATTTCTCAAACATTTCGCTGACCGGTACGATCCGAATACGGTCGGGATTAATGTTGAGAGTGTAGTTTTTTACGATCTCATCTTTTTCTTTAACACTGTCGTCGACATTACCCGAATATGAGATCGGTGAGGGTCTGTTTTCAAGAAGTGCGTTTTTAAATTCCTGTGCATTGGCGGTCACCGCCGCTATTTTTATATTATCGGCCTGAAGATGTTCACGGATAGCACGATTTACATCATCGACTGTCAGGTCCATAAGCTGCTCTTCGATTTTATCGATGAAATAATTCGTTCCATACCACTCCGAATCCATCATATAACCGAGACGGCGGCTGAGTGTTTGTGTCCACAGTTTGGAAAAGTTGACCATGTAATCCCGGGTGGCTTCGAACTCTTCCTCTGTTAATCCGTTTTCGATCAGCTTTTCGAGTTCATACAATGCAAGACGCAATGCAAAATGGTTTGTTGCGTGTTCAACCGGACGAATCCAGATGCTGAAATATTGCTGCCGGCGCGGTACGTTCGGAAGCATCAGCGTGCTGCCGCCGTGCTGGATAAAGTTTTCGATGTATGAATAGGTACCGTAGTTCAATCCCCGTAAGCCGCGTAATTCGTTCATTAACACCCCGTTAAAGGTACGGTGTTCGCCGAAGTATGAATTAGCCACCATCAACGGATAAAAATCCTCATCCGCACGCGTGATATCGATGGGAAAACCGAGTGATATTGCAGTGGCGCGGTTCGGTTTTTCGACGATCAACACTTCAAGATCATCGATTTCTTTCGGTTCAGGTAATTCAACTTTTTGATGTCCCCCCGACGGAAGCGATGCAAAATCCTCATCCATTGTAACGATGAGCGATTTATCATATCCGCCTGCTATGCCGATACGGATGTTATCGCGTGTATACATCCTTTTATAGAATTCTTTCACATCATCGAGCGTGATCGATTCGAGCCCCTGAACCGTCCCTGCATCGACGTGACCGTATGGATGGTTTTCATACATAAAAGTTTGGAATGCCCACTTGCCGAGTTCTTCGTCGTTGGTTCCACGAAGGGTGTTTTTCAAGTAATTTAACAAATTAGTTTTATTTCTTCTGAAATCCGACTCATCGAATCTCGGATTGAGAAGCAATCCGGAGAAAATCTCATAGAATTCATCAAGATGATCCCGGTGGACGTTTCCCGTAAACACGGTTATTTCTTTATCGAAATGTACGTTGATCGACGCAGCCCACGGATACAATGTCTGTCGAATATCACGGAAGGTGAGATCGCCAGTGCCGCCGTTCGCAATTGTCGCTGCGGTTAACGCGTTCAAACCTTCTTTTCCTTCGGGATCGTCGATGGCACCCGATTCCACAATTATACGAAACGCAATGAGAGGATTTTCTTCAAGATGAATTTCGGTGAAGTTGAGTTTCGTGCCGGCTGAGAGACACAGGCCGAGCGAAATGATCAATACGATGGAAAAAATAATTTTAGTCTTCATTGGATTGCCTCCTGAGCAAGTGTTACAACCGATCTCGTTTCCGGTATGAAGTATTCACGGGCGACGCGTTGAATATCTTCGGGGGTTACTTTTTCATACAGATCGTAGAGTTTATTCATAGTATTATAATCGCCCGTGAGCTGAATATAATGGGATACTGTTCGGGCGGCCGAACTTGCGGTGTTTAGTCCCATCGCAAAACTGTAGCGGAGATATGATTGTATCTCGTCAAGCCGTTCCTGCGATATGGGATTTTGCTGCAAGTCTTCGATAGCGTCGTACACTTCCTGCTCAACCCGTTCGACATTATCCTCACCCTTGATCCGGCTAATGATGGTAAACAAATACGGATCGCGCCGGTCGGTATATCCGCCGGAAATAAAATCTACCAATTCCTCATCGACGACAAGTTTTTGGTGGAGCGGTGCACTTTGAGAGAAAAGCAATTCGCCTATGATATTCAATGCGGGGATGTCGATGTTGTTCTCATCGAATTCCGGCACTTTATACCCGATCATTATGTGCGGCAAGGTTGAACTTCCCCACTCGATATGGGAACGCTTTTCTTCTGTTTGCGGCGGTTCTTCGGGAATCTCAACCGTCCACGTGCCCGGTTCCCAGTCGCCGTAATATTTTTCTGCAAGTTCAATGAGCTGTTCATGGTTAACATCACCGGCTACGACAACCGTACAGTATTCGGGTCGATAATACCGGTCGAAAAACGTCAAGCTGTAATCGAATTGGTTCGGCATGTCTTTTATATCTTCAAGGTAGCCGAGCGTGGTATGACCGTAGGTATGTTCGTTAAACGCCATCTCCCGAATGCGTTCGAACATCTGTCTGATTGGATTAGCGGCGTTCATGTTATATTCGCCGAGAATTGCCCCCGCTTCGGTTTTAAAATCCTCTACTGAATACTTAAGGTTCTGAAACCGGTCGGATTCGATTTCGACGATTTTTTCAAGGGCATCCGCATTAGCCACGATATGATAACCTGTCCAGTCATCGGTGGTGAATGCGTTGTGGTCGGCTCCGAGGTGCTTTAATACCTCGTTGTATTCATCGGCGGAATACTGCTCGGTGCCGCGGAACATCATATGCTCAAAAAAGTGTGCGAAGCCGCTTAATCCGTCCTCGACCTCATTGCGTGAGCCCGTTCGGACAACGGTATAATATGCTATAATACCCGGACTATCAAACGGTATGGAAACGATCGTTAAACCGTTATCCAGCTCGGTTGTATGCACCGGGAAAGGAAATACTGCATCATTAGACGAT
>SKXH01000187.1 GCA_007128495.1 Bacteroidota bacterium | reverse complement strand
GAGTCTCGATTTATCCACCTCGGTATGACATCGTCCGATGTGCTCGATACCGCGCTTGCAGTGCAGATGAAGCAATCCGGTGAACTCTTGTTAAAAGGGCTGCAAGCATTATCCGGTACCTTAGAGCTACAAGCACGCACTCATAAGTCCACTGTCATGGTGGGACGTACACACGGTATTCACGCTGAACCGACAACCTTCGGATTAAAGCTCGCACTCTGGTATGAAGAAAATAAACGAAATACAGAACGGCTCGAACGGTCAATCGATGCAATTGCAACGGGTAAGATCTCCGGCGCGGTTGGTACCTACGAACATCTTGAACCCTCTGTTGAGGAGTATGTTTGCAATAAACTCGGTTTGAATACCGAACCGGTTTCTACCCAGGTAGTGCAGCGGGATCGTCACGCTGAATTTATCTCCACACTTGCAATCATCGGTGCATCGTTAGAGAAGATAGCGACAGAGGTACGGCACTTACAAAAGACCGAAGTGTTGGAAGTCGAAGAGTATTTTGCAAAAGGACAGAAGGGTTCGTCAGCTATGCCGCATAAACGTAATCCGATAATCAGTGAACGTATTGCCGGTCTTGCACGGGTATTGCGCGGCAATGCAACTGCCGCACTTGAAAATGTTGCCCTGTGGCATGAGCGGGATATTTCGCATTCATCGGTCGAACGGGTGATCATTCCCGACAGTTGTATTCTTCTTGATTATATGCTGGCAAAAACGAATGATCTCATTGCAAACTTAGTTGTTTATCCAGAAAGAATGATGGAGAACCTAAACCGGACAAACGGATTGGTCGCTTCGCAATCGGTTTTGCTTGCCCTTGCAAAAAAGGGGATGAAACGGGAAGACGCATACAGGATCGTGCAGCGAAATGCTATGCAGACGTGGGATAATGGAACACCATTTCGTGAGATGCTCGGAAATGATGAAGAGGTGACAAATGTATTGACCGATGAGGAGCTTGACTCGTTATTCGATTTAAAACGAAGTATCCGGCACGTCGATACGATATTTAAGCGGGTTGGAATAGAATAAAACATTTAAACATAAATGGTAACTACTCAGCATGATGGAAATATATGCCACCAAATCACAAAGACACGAAATTGCACCAAAGGACTTTTGAAAACAATCGAGATAACGATCTTGATCCTATACCAGTAAAGCTTGATGAAATCGGCAAAAATATCGTCGCTGAGTAGTAACCATAAATGATTTATTGATTGCGATGTAAAAAGTTATTTACCACAAACCGAACAAGGAGGCCGTATGGCTACGAAATACCAAAACTTCATAAACGGAAAATGGGTCGATGCAAAATCCGGTGAAACTTTTGAAAACCGGAACCCCGCAAACTGGAACGAACTTATCGGAACATTCCCGAAGTCGGGAAAAGAAGATGTTGATGAGGCGGTGAAAGCCGCACGAAAAGCGTATGAAAAATGGCGGCTCGTGCCCGCTCCCGAGCGGGGAGATATCATGAAAAAGGCAGGCGACATTATGGTAAGCCGGAAACGTGAAATCGCCGAACTGATGACCCGTGAGATGGGTAAAGTGCTTTCCGAAACAATGGGTGATGTTCAGGAGGGTATCGATACGGCATATTATGCCTTTGGCGAGGGGCGCCGGTTGTTCGGTAAGACCGTTCCGTCTGAACTACCCGATAAATTTTCAATGGCGATGCGTGTGCCGATCGGTGTGGCCGGTATGATAACGCCGTGGAATTTCCCGATGGCGATACCAACGTGGAAGATCTTTCCCGCATTGCTCTGCGGTAATACCGTGGTGTTCAAACCCGCATCTGATACACCGGCAACTGCAACCGAATTTGTTAAGATACTGGTCGAAGCAGGTGTGCCGGAAGGCGCGGTAAATATAATTCACGGCGGCGGTGGTGCGGTCGGGAATGCGATTACCGAACACCCTGATGTCGATCTCATCGGCTTTACCGGTTCAACGGAGATCGGTAAGAAAATATCTGCATCTGCAGCGGGTACATTGAAGCGTGTATCGCTCGAACTCGGCGGGAAGAATGCTCAGATCGTTATGGACGATGCCGATCTTAAACTCGCACTCGACGGTGTGTTGTGGGGTGCGTTCGGTACCACCGGACAACGGTGTACTGCAACAAGCCGCCTGTTAGTTCATGATAAAGTGTACGATAAGTTTATGTCCGATCTGCTCGATCGAACAAAAAAACTGAAACTCGGCGATGGTTTGAAAAAAGATGTCGAGGTCGGACCGTTGGTCAATGAAGGACAGCGGAAGAACGTACACAGCTATGTTGAGATCGGACAAAAAGAAGGTGCCAGGATGCTTACCGGCGGCGATGTTGCAACCGGTGATGGGTTGAGCGACGGCTGGTTCTATCAACCGACAATCTTTGAGGATGTTACACCGGAGATGCGTATCGCCAGGGAAGAGATATTCGGTCCGGTGTTATCGATCATCAAAATCAAATCGCTTGAAGATGGTATTAAAACATTGAATAACACCATATACGGATTATCGTCATCGATATACACGCAGGATGTGAACAATGCATTCAAAGCGATGCGCGATATGGAGGCGGGAATCAGCTATATTAACGGCCCGACTATCGGAGCGGAATGCCATATGCCGTTTGGCGGTGTGAAGCAGACAGGCAACGGCCACCGCGAAGGCGGCTGGGCGGTGTATGAATTTTATTCCGAATGGAAGACCGTCTACGTTGATTTCAGCGGTAAGTTGCAACGGGCACAGATAGATAACTATTAATGCTGTAATCTATAAACTGAAAACCGAAAATGGAAACGATTTATGACATCAAACACATTATTGAATCCGAATATCCACATCGATCCGTCGGAGGTGCACAGTACGCTTAAAAAATACATGGTCGCCGACGGTATGCCGATCGTTGTGGATCTTGAAAAAAGCATCGGGACGGATATCATCGATGCCAAAACCGGCAACCGGTATATCGACCTGTTCAGCTTTTTTGCATCACTTCCGGTGAGTTTAAATCACCCGAAATTACACGATCCGGATTTTGAGGAAAAGTTG
>SKXH01000058.1 GCA_007128495.1 Bacteroidota bacterium | reverse complement strand
TGGAAAAAAGCAAGACATCGCTTGGTTTAGATGAAAATGTTGCAGGATTATTGAGTTATTTAGTGGGGTTTATTACGGGTATATTATTTTTTGTGCTTGAAAAGGATAACTCTTTTGTACGATTTCACGCAATGCAATCGATAATTACATTCGGTGGTATTTTTGTTATCAGTCTAGTGCTGGGTTTCATACCGGTAATCGGGTGGATACTTGCATTGCTTCTTCCTTTTGTCGCGCTCATCCTCTGGATCCTCCTCATGGTGAAAGCGTACCAGGGAGAGCGGTATAAATTGCCTGTCATCGGTGATATTGCCGAGAAGCAAATCACACCGTAGGTGTAGTATCGATCAATGAATATTAGGCGGCGTATTATTCCTTCATAATATCGGAAGAGGGAATATGCGCCGCTTAATAATGGCGGTCAACTTAAGTTATTAAAAACAGTTGGTATGCTATTATTTTGCTGCTATATCTTTTGTGTTTTCAGCTATTTTGAATACAACTATGATTAATTCTAAGTATATTCTGACAATTATAACTTGAATTAAAAATATAATTGGTGACAATATAAGTGTAATAATACCTGCGATGGTTGAAGTTGCGAAAGCAGATGCTAATATCATAATTGTAATAATAGCAGAAATTGCCAATCCGATAATAAAGAGGAGACTTATAATTTTTAGTACAATAAACTCTGAGAATGAAAAGTCGAAGAGAGACGAGAAAAATCCTTTTGGTTCCATGAGAGATGCTCCTATATAGATTTGAATTGGTAAAAATGATGTCTACTAATTTGCGTGCAAGGAAATGTATGTATTTTTATAATTATTTTCAATAACGTGCCATCTAAATTCAGAATTTATAAAATTTAAGCGGACAAACCGTGTAGCACCCGTCCTCCTCAGTGCTTCATCTCGTGATGAAGGGTTTATTTCAGTAAACAATAATTACACTTCAACCAACTATTCGAATCATATTAGTTATTCATTGCCTGTTCCGGATGTTCTCCTCTGTTACCGGAACGGTTTATTTTCCGTAATATGTTCTCGTTCCTTTTGTGTCAGTTTGAATTCCACCGCCAGCCGCTTGAAAGCCGGTTTGTGCAAGAACATTAACATGATTACTACAAAGCCGATGGCGAGGTAAAGCGGCACCGCTGTTAAAAAATAACCTATCAGACCGAGAATGCCGGCAAGCTCGAAAAGAACCAGCTTGACGAGCGAATATTTATAAAACATCGTAACCTTTGTGTTCAAGGGGGTTTTATTGGTAACCTTTCTCGTGCCGAGGATGTAAGAAATATAGGCACCGGAGATACTGGCGATTATCAGGATGACCAGTATATATTCGGTAGCAATGTTGGGAGAGGGTGCATCAAGCTGCCGCTCGGGGGACTGTACGATCAATGCGACGATGAGTAGCAAAAACATACTTCCCATCACGGCGTAAAAGATGATATTGAGTTGTTTAAATATTTCAAATGGTGTTTTGAATTGTGGTTTTGAGTTCATGAGAGTCTTCTAAATTTGTTCGGTTTAATGCCTGTATAAAAGGTATGGAATGTTTTTAAAAAAATAAAATTTATTGTATATTGAGGAGAAGGTATTTTCTCTTCATGCAGCGCGGTACCGGAGATCCTTCGATAATTCATGAAGACGTACCCTTCCAATATTTAATGTGATTTAAACAGACAAATCGAAATACTCACTATGTCATTATTAAACTCTCAACCTCAAGACGGAAAAGGAACCCCTAAGATGCCGGATGACCTGAAACAAATCATACACCGGCATTGGGGAGAGCGATCCGACCTGATTTCCATTTTACAAAAAATCCAGGAGCAATACGGATATCTGCCGCCCGAAGCTATGCAGGAAACTGCATCGTATCTGAAAATCCCGGATAGTGCGGTTTTTGCCGTTGCAACATTTTATTCGCAGTTCAGGTTCGAACCCCGGGGCGAAAAGCTTATCAGGGTTTGCCTCGGTACTGCCTGCCACGTTCGTGGTGCTGACCGGTTCCTGGATAACCTGAAAAATAATTTAGGAATTGAAGAAGGTGAAACGACTCCCGACGGAAAATACACACTGGAATCGGTTGCCTGCATCGGATGCTGTGCCCTCAGTCCCGTACTCACACTCAATGAAGAGGTTATCGCAAATATTACGTCGCCTAAAATTCGAAAAATGCTGATGAAGAAATGAAATTGGAATCTTTAAAAGAAAATGCAATCAAAGAATGGCACCTTCTTCAGGATAGTCAGGACTCCGTGATTTATGTGGGAACCGCTACCTGCGGCAGATCTGCCGGTGCAATCGGGGTTATAGAAGCTCTTCAAAAAGATGATGCCGTTAACAATTCCCGCATAATTGAAACGGGTTGTTTAGGCCTTTGTTACGCAGAACCGATAATTATGATCAAAAAGACCGGACGGCCATTGCTTGCGTTCGGTAAGGTTAACCCGAGAGTTGCCGCCCGTCTCGTGCGCGACTATCTCAATGAAGATAAGATTAATTATGATTTGGTGATCGGTACTGTCGGTGAGGAACGGATTAACGGTGTTGGAAAGCTCTTTGACTTACCGGTTTTGAAACCACAAGTCCGGCGTATCCTGAATAACTGTGGATTCATAGATCCGGAGAACATTTACCATTATATTACCAACAGCGGATATTCGGGACTGCAGAAAACTCTTGGATTAAAACCTGATGAAATCATCGAGCACGTTAAAGTTGCCGGACTCCGCGGCAGAGGCGGTGCAGGATTTCCGACATGGAAGAAATGGAAAACCGCACGGGATGAAGCGAACAAACAACGGACTGCAAACAACGAATCCCCTGCTTTTATTATATGCAACGCCGATGAAGGCGACCCCGGTGCTTTTATGAACCGGTCCCTTCTTGAAGGAGATCCCCATTCCGTTCTCGAAGGAATGCTGATTGCAGGTTACACGATCGGTGCCTCACGGGGTTATATTTATTGCCGGGCAGAATATCCGCTGGCGCTATCCCGTCTTAAAACTGCTTTAGACCAGATGCGGGAGTTAAACCTTCTCGGTGAAAATATACTGGGAAC
>SKXH01000219.1 GCA_007128495.1 Bacteroidota bacterium | reverse complement strand
CTTTCTTCAATTGCGATAGATGATACGTTACATCGATCTCTTTCGGACATGCCTCCACACAATTAAAGATAGTTCTGCAGCGCCAGACGCCGTCGCTGTGATCGAGAATATTCATCCGCTCGTTGGCGCCGTCATCACGTGAGTCGAATATGAACCGGTATGCTTTCAATAATGCGGCAGGTCCGAGAAAATCGGGATTGCTCCAGTTCGACGGACAACTTGTACTGCACGCGCCACACATTATGCACCAGGTGGATTCATCGATCAGGCGCTGTTCCTGAATGCTTTGTAACCGCTCGGCCGGCGGCGGCGGATTGTTGTTGATAAGATAGGGTTTAATTACCGTATATTTTTTATAGAAGTTATTCATGTCGACAACAAGATCCTTGATCACCGGAAGCGATGGCAGCGGTTCAACCGTTATGGTATGTTGTTTTTTCAGATTACCGATAAGTGCCTCGCAGGTGAGAATGTTTTCACCGTTTACGGTCATAGCACACGAACCGCATATACCGTGAGCGCAAGAACGTCTGAATGCCAGCGTACCGTCCTGTTCCCATTTTACCTTATGCAGCAGATCGAGCACTTTTTCGCTTTCATCCCCTTCAACATTGTATGATTTGTAATGCGGTTTCGTATCGGTTTCGGGATTATAGCGGAATAATTTAAGTTTTATCTTCATTTTAGTATTTCCTTTCCTGCGGCTGGAATTTTGTAATAACGACCGGTTTGTATGTAAACTCCATCGTACCGTCGTCTTTACGAAGCGCGATGGTGTGTTTCAACCAGTCGGTATCGTCACGTTTCGGGAAATCGATGCGGGCGTGTCCGCCTCGGCTTTCGTGACGGTTTAACGCACCGGCGACGATATGGCGTGCAAAATCGAGCAGGTTGCCGAGCTCGAGCGCTTCGGCAAGATCGGTGTTGAAAACCGTACCTTTGTCATCGATCTGTATATTTGCAAAACGCTGTTCCAGTTCCTCAACTTTCGTCAACGCCTCCTTCAGGTTGTTTTCATCACGGTATACCCCGACTTTCTCGTTCATCACATCCTGCAATTCGTTTCGCAGCAAACCGACTTTCTCATCACCGGTATTGTTCTTAACTTTTTCGATCCTGTTTAATGATGTTTTGAATTGATCTTCGATAAAATCGGCTTTTGCAGTTCCGTTGTCATTCAAAAACCTGACAATTGATTTCCCGGCACGCCTTCCGTACACTACCGCATCCAGCAAGCTATTTGTGCCGAGACGGTTGGCACCGTGTACCGATACACAAGCACATTCACCTGCCGCGTAAAAGCCCTCAACTTTTTGTTCGATGCCGTCGGCGAGTACTTCCGCATCGACGGTGACGGGAATGCCGCCCATAGAGTAATGTGCGGTGGGCTCGATGGGGATTGGTGATTCAACGGGATCGACGCCGACGAGTTTCCGGCAAAAGCCCATGATCTCGGGGAGTCGTTCTTTCAGACGTTCTGCACCGAGATGCCGTAGATCGAGATGCACACACCGCTTGCCGTCGATGCCGCGGCCTTCGTTTATCTCCGTCCAGATCGAACGCGATACAAGATCTCGGGGAGCGAGTTCCATAACTTTGGGCGCGTATTTTTTCATAAAGCGCTCACCGTCATTGTTTAACAGATAACCGCCCTCGCCGCGCGCTCCTTCGGTGACAAGAATACCGTAACCGTAAATTCCGGTAGGATGGAATTGCACGAACTCCATGTCTTCAAGCGGAATCCCGGCTCGTACCGTTATGCCGAGACCGTCGCCGGTATTCGCATGCGCGTTTGAGGTTATCTTATATGCCCGGCCATATCCTCCTGTGCCGAACATAACCACCTTGCTGTGGAATGCAACAAAACGTCCGTTCGGCATGTCATACGCAACGAGCCCGCGGGTTATGTTATCTTTAACCAGAAGGTCGATAGCATAGTATTCATCATAAAACTTTACATTGTTTTTAACGCATTGTTCATACAAGGTATGAAGGATAACGTGACCGGTACGGTCGGCAGCATAGCAGGCACGGAGTACCGCAGCTTCGCCGTAATTTTTTGTATGACCGCCGAATTTGCGTTGTGCGATCTTACCTTCGGCAGTGCGGCTGAACGGTGTTCCTAAATGTTCAAGTTCATAGAGTGTGGGGATAGCATCGTTTACGAGCAGCTCGATGGCATCCTGATCGCCGAGATAATCAGATCCCTTGACGGTATCGAAAAAATGCCAGTCGATATAGTCTTCTTCCTCGTTCGCCAGAGCGGCTGCAATACCGCCCTGTGCCGCGCCGGAGTGTGAGCGGAGGGGGAAGAGTTTTGAGACGACGGCAACGTTGTAATATTGAGATGCTTCAAGCGCTGCACGTAAACCCGCTAAACCGCTTCCCACAATAACAACATCGTGTGATAGTTTCATATGTGAATTTCCTTTTTTTCTTGAGCATTAAAAATGTAGAATGTTTGCTATACCCAGTGCACCGAACCCGACGCCAAGCACAATGAGCAAACTAAATACCGTCAGATTAAGCCATGACGGAAATTTAAAATCTCTATAGATGTTCCAGACACCCTGTAGTCCGTGGTAGAGAGCGAGCACTACGAATGCGATCTGCAACATCTGGTAGTACGGATTTTGCATACGTTCATAGACACGATCGAACGAGTGACCCATTTCGGGATTGTAATGCATCAGTATGAAATGCCCGACTATTACAAAGACCAGCACAATACCGCTGATACGCTGCAAGAACCAGCTCATCGATCCCGATCCGCGCGAACCCATATATTTATATTCCATGATAAAACTCCTTGGTCAATTTTATGAAAAGAACGAAACGGCTCGGGAAAGGAAGTCGTGTTCGTCGTGTCCGAAGAACATAATATATCCCATCCAGAGGAAGACAATAAGTCCGATCGCGACCGCGCCGTATAATAACTGCTTGTGATATTTAGCGCCCTTACCGAAGTCGATGATCACGATACGAATGCCGTTGAGTGTATGGTAGATGACGAGCCCGAAAAGTATCCACGCGGCAAAGACCCAGTGTGGTTGCATGAATACCTGCATCTTTGCATTAAATGCTTCGGGTCCTTCCTGAAGTGATGCGAGTGTATTTATATGGACAAGTACATAGACTGTGAGTCCGAGTCCCGTGATGCGATGCAGAAGCCAGGCCCAGCTTCCGGAAAATTTCTTGTAACGCACCACGTTTGAGGTCCACTCCTTTGTCGGTGATTTTTGATACATAAGAATTTACTCCTTGATTTGCGGTTTGGTAGAAATGCAAGTTGTGAGGTGTTTTGTTTCATATAAAATAAACCTGAGTGTGAGGTTTTGAGAAGTCTTAAAGTAAGACTTCCCGGGTTTGTATATATTACAAGTTATAAAAGTAACGGAATGAAATCAAGTAGCATTAGCGCAAAAATCTTCTAATGGAAACGGTACTTCCGAGGAGGCCAAGTATGCTGCCGGTTAGCAAAACGGCGCCGTAAAAATACAGATCATATTCACCGAGAACGATGAGATGTTCTGAAAGGTTAGTCCTTATTAAATATAAGGTAACGTAGATCAGGACCGCCGCCAATGCGCCCCCGCAGACACCCTGTACAAAACCTTCAAGCAAAAACGGTTTTCTTATGAACCCGCGCGTTGCTCCCACGAGTTTCATAGTTTGTATTAACTTTCGCTTGGCGTAAATGGTCAGACGAATAGTGTTTGAAACTAAAAAGATCGCGGATATTGCAAGAAGAATACCGACGCCGATCGAGACGGCGAGAACAGTTTGAATGCGGTCGGTCAGCATTTCAAGCAGCGATTGGCGATACTGTACGGATTCGGTTCCTTCGAGTGTTTCGATAAAAGAGGCCATTGCCGCGATGGAATCTGCGTGAACATAATCGGGCTCGAGGGAGATACGAAAGGATGCGGGTAACGGATTAAAATCCAGCACACTGTAGATATCCTCTCCGAATTCTTCTTTAAAAATTTCCGCCGCGTCATCCTTCGATATATAAGAGATGGAATCCACCCCTGCCTGTGAACCGATTTGTTGACTGATCCGGTTGCGCTGTCCATCTGAAATATCATCCAGCAGGAAAACCTCAACCTGTACTTCGCGCCGCAATGTGTCGGCCATTTCTTGTAAATTGGCAAAGATCAAAGCGAATGTACCGAGCAGCAACAACGATATGCTGATCGTGATTATTGATATTGTGGTTGAGAGCTTCGCCCGCTTAAAACCGGAAAACCCTTCACGAAGTACGTAACCCATGGAGTATATACTCGTTAAAAATTTGATTCATCAGTCCAGCGTGTAATCTTCCAGTCTCTGTCTGTATTACTCCGCTCGAACTGCATATTGGCATAACCGCCGATACGAACAATGTCATCTGCGGTAAATGAAATGGTTAAATTAAACGACCGCCTTACGGTGGTGTTCAGCGAATCACCCGACTGTGTGATTATCTCATTCCATATAAGGTCGATATCTTTCGCATTCCTAAACAGCCGGTGTGTGGCTCGCACATCCTCATCCCGCCCCCATGAAACATCTATTCCTCTATCGTAATCAGTATACACAAATACAAAATCCGGAGCAAGTAATTGCCCGTACAGTAAAGTGTCTTGTGTTGTATATGACATTTTAAAGTTTGTAAATGCACCGTCAATGGTGGTTTGATCGCCGAGAACGTCACGACCGGGATCCGGTGAATCATCGAACGATGGAGCAAACGGATTGATGCAGCTGCTGAAGATGACTGCAATAATTCCGATATATAAGAGATGCCGGCTCATAATAATTTATAATTTAAATCTGCCTTTCAATTCACTCCAGCTTCGCGTTTCATCATCCGAGAGATCGGCCCACGTGTGTATCACCCAATTGTTGGACTGATCGGTGATCATTTCAAACCGGAGGGTACCTTCAAATATAAAGTGTGGATATCCATCGTTTGTATGTTCGGCCGTTAAGCGGTATGCAGCCGTGTACGTCGCCTCATTCGATGTTTGTCCTTCGAAACCTCCGTCAAACAAATTCAGATTGAACGCCGCATTTTCGGGGATGTTCGAAATGAGATTTTCAAAATAGTTTCGTTCATCCTGTACCGTCCACCCGTCGAATACACCGAATTGGCTTAATGCGCTCTGAGTCGGTATGAATTTAAACTGTTTCTCCGAAGTCAAAGGATCAATAAAACATTGAATATAGTGCTGGGAATTTCGTTCATCAATCGCATTGACAAAATTATCGATGACTATTTCGGGTTCGGTAGGTGGAATAAAATTTCCGCGTGCTGCTGTCGGTTCTTCAGGGGTTCTCGGTTCAAAAATATCGCATGATATGAATGACAGCAGGCAAGCGGTATACAGCACGATATGGAGGGCTACACGATGCATAGATATATAAAGTAAAATATCGTTATCGATTTAGAGTAAAACCCGGGCTTCGAGTGCGCGTGCCAGCGTTGCCTGGTCGGCAAACTCGAGATCGCTGCCGATCGGCAGCCCGCGGGCAATGCGTGTCAATTTAATATCATACGGACGTAATAATTTATTAAGATACACTGTCGTCGCCTCACCCTCGACGTTCGGATCGAGCGCGAGGATAATTTCGTTTATCGGATTATCTTCCGTTCGTTGTTGTATTCGTTCAAGCAACTCCTTTATCTTTAAATCGTCGGGACCGATACCGTCGAGCGGAGATAATGAACTGCCGAGAACGTGATACAATCCCTGATACTCATTTGTTCGCTCGATCGCCATTACGTCCTTGGGTTCTTCGACGACGCAAATAGTCGATCTATCGCGTTTCGGGTTACCGCAAATTGCACAGGGAACCTCCTCGGTTATGTTATAACACTCCGGGCAGTATTTGACCCGTTCTTTAAGTTGTATAAGTGCATGAGCCAGGGATTTTACCTCCTCATCCGGTAATTTTAAAATAAAGAGTGCAAGACGTTGAGCGGTCTTCTTCCCGATACCCGGCAACTTCGACAAATGGTCGGACAGGATCTCAATAGATTGAGAAGTGTAGATCATAGTAAATTACATACCGGGAAATTTCATACCCGGAATATTGGGCATCATACCGCTGGTTGCTTTAGACATCTCTTCCTGTGCCATATTGTTTGATTCTTCAAGTGCTTTATTAACCGCCGCAACCACCAGATCTTCAAGCATATCGATATCTTCCGGGTCGACAACCTCTTTTTCCATTTCAATTTTAACAATTTGTTGACGGCCGTTTGCGGTAACTTTTACCATGCCGCCGCCCGCTTCTGCCGAAACCGTTTTGTTTTCGAGCTCTGCCTGGATTTCGCCCATTTTTTCCTGCATTTTTTGCACTTGTTTCATCATATTCTGCATATTTTTCATAGCACACCTTCCATTATAAATGTTTGTATATTATTGCATTAAAGAAAAAAGATAGATATTAAACTATGAAAAGTCAAACAGAAATCTAACCCCGGTAATTTATGTAACTATAATGAAAATCAATATCTTACATAAAATAGTGCACCTGCCGTTTTCTTGACTTTCTACATTAAATGTTTTAATTTTAAGTTTCTGAATATGTAACAAAACTAATTATAGGTACGTCTAACTACTCAAAGGACCGGGGGCATCAAATATTGGAACGTGAGGCACCGAACAAACCGACGGAAGCAGATAAAAAATTACAGGATGAGCTTCGAGCTTCGGGTGATATTCCTGCACATATAGCTATTATAATGGATGGGAACGGCAGATGGGCAAAGCAACGTTCATTACCGCGGGTTGCAGGCCATCGCCAGGGAGTCAGCTCAGTGCGCGATATTGTCGAAGCATGCGGGCAACTTGGTGTTGAGTATTTAACTTTGTACGCATTTTCGACGGAAAACTGGAACCGCCCGATGGATGAAGTCTCAACGCTTATGCGATTACTTCTCAGTTCCCTGAGTGATGAAACCGAGAGATTGAATAAGAATAATGTGCATTTAACAGCCATCGGTGATATTAAAAAACTTCCTATAGAAGTGCAGGAAAAACTTGCAGAATCAATGTCGATTACGCAAAATAATACCGGATTAACACTCAATCTTGCACTTAGCTATAGCGGTCGGTGGGAAATCATGGAAGCGGTAAAGGAAATTGCAGGCAAAGTACAGCGGGGTGAAATTACACTTGATGAAATTAATGAATCGCTCTTATCAAATAATCTCACGACGGCCGGGATGCCGGAACCCGATTTATTAATACGAACCGGCGGTGAATACCGGGTAAGTAATTTTATGCTGTGGCAGCTTGCTTATTCAGAATTATATATCAGTGAGAGTTACTGGCCCGAATTTGACCGGGCTCATTTATATGAAGCTATCAGAGATTATCAATCTCGCGAACGGCGTTTCGGTCTCGTGAGTGAACAAGTACGAAGGAGGTCCAATGGAGGTGAGAAGAGTCTTGCTACGAAAATATACGAAACAATTACGGGAGCGTGAACGAATTATTGTGAATTCCCGTTGGCATATCCTTCCGGTCATATCACTTCTTCTTATTTATATATTAGCATTCTCAGTTGAAGGGCTGTCACAAAATTTTCAGCAGCCCGAACGCTATCGTGTGCTGGGTGTTTCCGTTGAAGGAAATGTCACCGCAGACGCCTCGGCGGTTATTGCCAACTCGGGGTTGCGTGTCGGTGATGAAATATCAATACCGGGTGATCGAACTCAACAAGCTATACGGCAACTCCATGCATTACGCATCTTTAGTGATATAAGCATTGAGATCGAACAACGGACCGACGATGGAGTGTACCTGGTTATCAAAGTTGAAGAGCATCCCCGGCTTGAGCGCGTTGAGTTTAGCGGGAATGAAAATGTTCGGGAACGAGATCTTCGTCGGGCGATTAATGTTTCACGCGGGCAGGTTCTCAGACCTCAAGACTTAAACAAATTCAAAACAAACTTACAGGATGAATACCACGAACGCGGACGAATATTGGCACAAATAGAATCACAGATTGTGCCCGCCGAAGATGCCGGTCCGAATCGTGTTATATTGCGATATACAATTA
This sequence comes from Bacteroidota bacterium, assembly GCA_007128495.1. GTDB lineage: Bacteria > Bacteroidota > Ignavibacteria > T3Sed10-11 > T3Sed10-11 > T3Sed10-11. The sequence continues at coordinate 3,519 of SKXH01000219.1, read as the reverse complement.
CCGAAGGGGACGATATTCGTGTGCGGGGTGTTTTATTTGAAGGTAATGAACACGTAAGTGACCGCAGGTTACGACGGGAGCTCGGGGTGAGCACCAAACGTTGGTGGAAATTCTGGAGACGCGGTCGATTTGATAGGGAAGAATATCAGGAAGGTCTTGACGAGATCGTTCGATACTATCGCAAAGAGGGGTTCCGCGATGCCGAAGTACTGAGCGATTCAATATCGTATGATAACGCCGATATGTATATTCACGTGCGCGTTGCCGAAGGCCCTCGATATTATGTGAGAAATATAGAATGGGTTGGTAATACGGTCTATGAAGATGAGCGCCTGACAGAGCGACTCCGTTTTGAAAAAGGCGATGTATACAACATGGAACGCTTCGAAGAGAATATGTTCTTTGACCGGCAACAGCGTGACGTTGCATCCCTTTATATGGATAACGGCTATCTGGCGTTTAATGCAGAACCGGAAGAAATTCGGGTCCCGCCCGACAGCATCGATTTACGAATTCGTATTCAGGAAAATAATCAATTCCGTATCGGACAGGTGTTGATAAGCGGTAACACCAAAACCCGCGAGAACGTTATAAGACGATCGCTGTATACACGACCCGGGGACTATTATTCAAGACAAAATCTGATCCGGAGTATCCGTGAATTGCAGCAGTTGAATTATTTCAATCCTGAAGCGATGGAACCCAACCAGTACCTTGAGGATGATGAAACCGTTAATATTGTATACAACCTCGAGGAAAAATCGAGCGATACATTTAATGCATCGGTCGGTTATGCACAGGGCTGGGGTTTTACCGGCGGGCTCGGGTTGAGCTTTAATAATTTTGACCTTCGGCGTCCTTTGCGCGGCGGCGGCGGTCAGCAGTTAACATTCGATTGGCAGTTTGGAGAGGCAGGAAGTTACCGTACGTTTAGCATATCGTTTACCGAACCCTGGCTCTATGATACACCAACACTATTCGGGGTTAACATTTATGATACCCGGTACATGTGGTTGTATGATTTACGGCAAACCGGTGGATCGGTAAGAATCGGCCGGCGCTTGACCTGGCCAGATGATTATTTCCGCGGAGACTGGATTGTACGTGGACAACGAAATGATGTCATAGATGGACGCGGTCAATTCCCGCTGGGAGTAACGACGCAGTTTAGTATTGCTCAAATTATCCGGCGAAACAGTGTCGATAATCCGATGTTCCCGACGCGCGGCAGCGACGTTTCAATCACAAGCGAAATGGCAGGCGGGCCGTTGCTGCCCGGTACGGTGGAATTCCATCGCCATACTTTTGAAGCGAAGTGGTATACACCGATGTTTAATTCCAATAAATTCGCCCTTTCATTAAAAACAGAAACGTCCGCTCTGTTTCCGTTCACCGATGAAACCACGATTCCGCCGCTTGAGTTGTTCTTCATGGGGGGAACAGGAATCGGGCAATTTAATGTAACGCCGCTACGCGGATATGAAGATCGCCGGGTAGGTCCTTACGATCAGGCAGGCAATCCGGTCGGTGGTAAAGTGATGGCAATACATACGCTCGAGTTTCGTTTTGCACCGACATTAAATCCGATACCGATCTTCCTTATAGGATTTCTCGAGGCCGGAAATGTGTGGGAGGATTTCGGTCAAGCAGATTTTGGAGATCTTCGACGCTCAGCCGGAGTTGGTGTCCGGATGCTTGTACAACCGATCGGTATGATCGGATTTGATTACGCGTACGGTTTCGACGATGTGTGGCCGCGTGATGGTCAACCGGATGGATGGCAATTCCACTTCCAGTTCGGTCAGGGACGCGGAATGCGGTAAAAAGAATTTTAGACAATAATTATTCATTAATCATTAACAGAGGTACAGTGTGATGAAAAAAAGAACCATTCTCATTTCAGGTATAATTTCACTGGCAATTGCTTTGCTGCTCAATGTTGCCATCGATCAGGATGCATACTCTCAGGAGCTGCGCTTCGGGTTTGTGAATTCCGGTAACATTATGGTACAGTTTGAGGATGCTCAAGAAGCACAGCGTCAATTTGAACGTATCGTCGTCGGTTGGGAGAATGAATTACGTGAAAGAATTCAGGAATTGCAGGAGCAATATGATGACTTTCAGGCACGGCAGGGAATGATGACCGAACAGGCACGAATTGAAGAACAACAGCGTCTCGTCGAAAAGGAACAGGAGATCAATCAATTCCGTATGGAAAAATTCGGTCAGGGTGGTGAGATCGTCAACGAGCAGGAGCGAATCTTCCGTCCGGTCCGTGAAAAAATTCTTGATGCAATAGAGGTTATTGCACAACAGGAAAATCTCAACTTTGTTCTCGACAAAACAGAAGATGTCCCGGTCCTTCTATATGCAGAACGGCGTTTTGATATTACTTTTAAAGTGCTTGACTATCTAAAACGTGGTAATGATTAACGGCTAACTCTATATAAACCGGGTGATGACGATGAAAAAACTAATTTCATATGTAAGTGTGCTATTAATAATCCCTGTGTTAGCGGGAGCGCAATCGTTAAAAATCGGATATATTAATTCCGATGCGATAATGGATCAATTGCCGGAGGCACAGGAGGCGCAGCGCCAGCTTGATGAGATCGTCAGTGAATGGCAAAATGAGCTTTCACAAATGCAGCAGACCTGGCAGCGGAAGTTCGAAGAGTATGACCAGAGAAAATTGATTATGAGCGATCAGCGTCGGGCAGAAGCCGAGCGTGAACTTATGGAGCTCGATCGGGAAATCGCGGAATTCCGCGACAGGAAATTCGGTCAGGAAGGTGAACTCTTTCATCTGCAAGAGGAGTTAATCCATCCGATTCAGGATAGAATATTTCTTGTTATACAGGAAATAGCAGAAGAAGAGGAGTACGATTACGTCTTCGATCAGAGCGGTGATATTTTGTTGATGTATGCTAACGAGCAATATGATTTAACCGAAAAAGTATTACAAAGAGTCATTGATATGCAATAAAAGCGTGCCTCCATGACCGTTAATGAAATAGCTGAAAAAATAGACGCAGAAGTGATCGGTGATGGCGGCACCGCTATACATGGTATAGCAAAAATCGAAGAAGCAGGCGAAGGTGAAATAACCTTTATTTCCAACCCGAAGTATTTCAAGTACTTCGAATCGACAAACGCCTCGGCCGTAATTATATCAAAAACGACCGACATTGAAAAACTTCCCAACCGGACGCCCTGGCCTGTGTTGCTGCCGGTTGATGATCCGTACGTATCGTTCTTATTTATATTACAGATGTTCAATCCGCCGCCGGAAGTACTTCCTCCCGGTGTCCATCCGACAGCAGTCATTCCTGCAAACGCACGGATAGCCGACGATGTACGGATAGGTTCACACGTTGTTATCGGAGAAAATTGTTCGATCGGTGCACGCAGTGTCGTAGCACACGGTACGGTGATCGGTGATGATGTCCGGATAGGAGAGGATACCGTTTTATATCCAAATATTACCGTGCGGGAGGGATGCCGGATCGGAAACCGGGT